>JBAXOQ010000045.1:0-19259 GCA_037133175.1 Actinomycetes bacterium | reverse complement strand
CCGCCCACCACCTCCGGCCACGGACCCGGCGGTGGCGCGCCGGGTTTCGCAGCCGCCAAGACGCTGCCGATTCGCGTCGAGGTGCGGCGCCAACTGGGCAGGCGCCGAACCCAGACCGCGTTGGGTTTCTTGGTGCTGCTGCCCTTCCTGCTGGTCGGCGCGTTCAAGCTCGGTTCCAAGGACAGCCGCCGCGGTGCGCCGGGCCTTGTGGACCTGGCCACGACCGGAGCGAGCAACTTCACTCTGTTCACCTTGTTCGCCGCCTCGGGTTTCCTGCTGGTAGTCATCGTCGCCCTGTTCGCCGGTGACGCCGTGGCCAGCGAGGCGAGTTGGTCGAGTCTGCGATACCTGCTGGCCCTGCCGATCCCACGCTCACGACTGCTGCGCCAGAAACTGATCGTCGCTCTGGGCTACGGCGCGTTCGCTTTGGTGCTGCTGCCAGCGGTCGCCTTCATCGTGGGCGGAGCCTTCTTCGGATGGGCCCCTGCCCAGTCACCGTTGGGGGCCGTTATGTCCACGTCGGAGTCGTTGGTGCGCCTGGCGGTGATCGTCGTGTACATCGGCGTGACGATGCTGTTCGTGGCGTCGCTTGCCTTCTGCCTGAGCGTGTGGACCGACGCTCCGTTGGCGGCGGTGGGAGGTGCGGTCCTGCTCGTCGTGGTCTCGAACATCCTCGATCAGGTGACCGCCCTCGGATCACTGCGCAATGCACTGCCAACCCACTTCGGCTATGCGTGGACGGATGCTCTGGGTCCGACGATCAGTTGGGACAACATGGGCCAGGGAACGGTCTGGGTGTTCGTCTACAGCACACTGCTGTTGGTGGCCGCGTGGTTCCACTTCTTACGAAAGGACATCGTCAGTTAGCGGCATCATCAGCCGCTTCGCGAATGTCCGACAGTAATGGTGTACTGATCATGTGACCAAATCCGAGCGGAGCGACTCGACGGGGGCGCCCCTACTGCTGGCCCCGCGCTGGAGTTGGTGGTGCGCGCGACGGACTCACAATCACTTCGACACCACCATCGCCCCCGACCCCGAATTCAGCCTCTCACCCGAGTCCCGAGCCAGGCTCGACGCAGGTTCCACGCACCGGGCAATCATGCGTGAAGCGTTCGCTGCGGCCTTGGTTCCAACCGGCCAGTTGTTCCTGGACCTGAACGACGTCGGACTTCCCCGCGAAGACCTGATACAGACCACTGTCGAGGCAATGTCGCACGGAATCAGCGTGATCGCCGGGGGTCGCCTGCCCGACGATGATGACGGCGGCCGTCAGGGCCTTCCCGGCCTACTCATCTGCCAAGGTCCCGTTGCGGCCACAGGTACTTTCGGTTACTGGCCAGGAGTCATCAAAGCGCACAAGACGATGTGGCAGACCAGCGGCGACCGACCGCTGGTGTATTCCACTTTGCAGCAGCCCTCGCAGGATCACGCCCGGTCGAACGATCACCGGCAGCTGCGGATCAGGGAGAACGACTCGATCGAGCTGGCCCACTACTGGCGGATGCTGCAAGCCGCAGGCTTCGCTGCCACCGGCTCCCCTGCGGGTGCCATCATCGGGTCCGATCGGATCGACGGCTCCCCGGTTCTGGCGTGGTTTCCAATGGACGACATGGTGTTCCGGACGTTCTCACGATCGGCGCCCGAAGGTTATGCCATCCGTACCGCACTCGACCGCCACGACTATGAGCACGCTCGGCGCGTTGAGATCGCCTACGTGGCCCACGAGCGGCTGGGAATTGCCACCGACCCCGAGCCGCTGGTCGCGCCCATAATGATCCGAGAGTGCGCCCAATGCCCGTGGCAGTCCGTCTGTGCAGCGACTCTGGGCTCCGCCGATCCGTCGGTCGCTGTGGGCGGTCTGGACGGTCGCGAATGGCGAGCGCTGCGTTCTCTGGGAGTCACGACAATTGAGCACCTGGCTGAACTAGATACTGCCGGCGACATGCTTGAGCTCTACTTGCCTGAGGTCGGGCACCAAGACCGGGCAGAGGCCCGACTGCAAACAGCCATCGCCCGTGCCCAGATGGTCTCGTCCGGGGAATACCTGCGTCGGATCACGACAGGTCCAATAGCCATGCCCCGAGCGGATGTCGAGATTGACCTGGACATTGAGAGCGACCGTGATGGCCGGGTCTACTTGTGGGGCCTGCTCATCACAGAGGATGGCCGCCCTACACCGCAGTTCGTGCCCATCGCGACCTGGGAGCCTCTGGATGACACAAGGGAGGCGCAGTTGGGTGCCCGATTCTGGACCTACCTGAACTCGCTGGTCGAGGATCACGAACGGTCGGGAAGATCCGTGCTGGTGTACCACTACTCCTCGCCGGAGCCCATGCACCTGCTCAAGCTAGCTCGCGGGGCGCTTGCTCGCGAACTGCCCGACGAAGCGCGGGCGCGGTCGTTCATCGACAATCACTTTGTGGATCTACTGCCCATCATGCGACACAACTTCATCGGCCTGCGCGGCTTGGGTTTGAAGATGGCCGCGACCCACGGTCCCGAGTTCCGCTGGCGGGACTCCGACCCCGGCGGCGCCCAGTCCCAGACGTGGCTCGACGGGGTTTATGACGGCCTGTCCCCGGCCAACCGCGAGGGTGCCGAGGTCCGCATTCTGGAGTACAACGAGGATGACGTTCGCGCTACCCGAGCGCTTCGGAACTGGATTGCCGAACGGCGCTAGTGAACCGATGCCCTCGTGTAAGATCGTCGTGACTGCGCCGTCGTCACCGCGCAAGAGTGAAAGAGGTAGGTCATGCGACTCTCGTTTCCACGTTCGAAGAAGTCCAGTCTGAGCGTCGCAGGTCTGGCCGCGCTAGCTGTCATTGTTCCGACTGCGGTGGTGCTCGCTCAACCGGCCGCGTCGACCGGTACCGCTGTCACCACTGCCACCGCCGCCAATACCGGCGCGGTCCGAGTGGCCCCGGCAGCTGACCCTGGCAAGTTGCTCACCGCCAGCGACCTGGGTGCAGGTTGGACCGAAGTGAGCGCCGACCAGATGCAAGGAGCCGCCGCCAACCTGCGTGGAAAGCCGACCGGATTGAGCGTCTCACCCAAGAGCTGCGTGCGGGGCATGAGCATCCCGAAGGGCTACAGCGGTGAGGTCCACCGAGTCTTCAAGCAGGGTAGTGCCATGTATGGGCCGTACCTGGGCACGGCGATCGCAGTATTCACCACTCCGAAAGCCGCCCGCAAAGCACTGACAGCGGGAATCACGCGGGCCCGCGCGTGCCAGAAGTTCCGAGTGTCTGCTGAGTTCGGATCTGTCGACGGCGCCATGAGCAACCTGCGAATCGCCAAGCTCGGCGATCAGCGAGTCGGCTTCTCGATTGACGCGACCGCCCTGGGCTTCGTCCCGGTTCAGGGGCAAGTAATCGTCGTACGCAAGGGCAACGCCATCCTGGCCGTCGGTCAAGGAGGCATCGGCGTCGACACCACTGCCAGCACGAAGGCGGCCGCCGCGCTCGCGGCGTCGCGCCTCTGACATCGGCAGCCTGCGCCAGCGCGGCATTAGGGGAACCCGACCCCCACAGTGTGTCAAAGTGGGTCAGTGACCTCCGCCCGCTCGTCCAGGTCGACCGGTACCAACGGACCCACCGGCAGTGCGCCAAAGAAGGCCGGGATCATCCTGGCCACGCTGATCCTCGGTGCCATCGTCGCGAACATCAACACATCGATCTCGAACGTAGCGCTGCCATCGATCGGTCGAGCACTCGATGCCACAGACACCGAGCTGACCGCGATCACCGATGCGTACCAGCTCGGAATCGCTGCAACGGTTCTGTACCTTGGCGCGGTCGGTGACCGCTACGGCAGACGCAGGCTGCTGCTGCTCGGGTCGTTTCTGTGCGTGCCGTTCTCGCTGCTGTCCGCGTGGGCGCAGACTCCGCAAATCCTCATTGTCGCGCAGATCTGCGTCGGCATAGCTGGCGCGATGCTGTACCCCACCACCCTGTCGCTGATCACCTCGCTGTGGAGCGGCTCAAGGCTGACGGCCGCAATCGCCCTGTGGACTGGCGTCGGTCTCGGGACCTCGATCCTTGGACCGATCTTCGGCGGCTGGCTGTTGGACCGGGCGTGGTGGGGGTCGGTGTTCCTGATCACCGTCCCGTTCGCTATTGCTGTGTTCATCCTCGGCATCTTCGTGCTGCCCAAAGCCGCCGGGGAGACAGCAGAGAAGGTCGACCACGGCGGCGGGGTGTTGTCAGTGGTGATGATCGGGTCGTTCGTCATGGGGATCGTGCTGCTTCCCCAGGGCCTGCGACTAAGCGTGTGGGTCATGTTCGCGGTGGCGCTGGTGTCCGGGGCTGCGTTCGTGGTGCGGGAGCGCCGGGCCAGCAATCCCCTGTTCGACCTGCACGCAGCGTCGATACCGACCTTCTGGGTCGCTTTCGTCGCCGGACTGATCGCCTTCGGTGCCCTGGTCGGGGCGATGTTCATCGGTCAGCAGTTCACACAGAACGTCTTAGGGCAGGAGGCCTTCCACGCCGTGCTGCTCACGCTGGGGCTCGCGGTTGGGCTCATGCCAGCGTCGGTGGTCGCGGGCCACATGATCGAGAAGTTGGGCACCAAGCCCACCTTCATCCTTGGCCTTCTGGTTGTGGCACTGGGATTCGTCATCATGCTGGTGTTCTGGAAGCCAAACGCGTCACTGGTCTGGGTCGTGTTGGCGTATCTATTCGTGGGTATAGGCATCGGCCTGGCGTCCACGTCCGCGTCGCGATCGCTGAGCAAATCCCTGCCCGTCAGCAAGGCCGGGATGAGTTCGGCATCGGCCGACCTGACCAAGGACCTCGGTGGGGCAGTCTTCCAGGCCCTGCTTGGGACACTGCTGGCTATCACCTATAGCAGCTACTTCAGCGCCGCGTTCGCGAACTTGCCCCCAGACCAGGCCCAGGCACTCGGAGACCGAGCGGCGCGGGAGATCGGTTCGTCCTACGAAGGCGCCCAGGCTGTGGCAGCGACCCTGCCGTCAGCAGACGCCGCCGAACTCATGAACGCTGCCGCTCGGGCTTTCACGGAGGGGAAGTCGGCCGCGATTCTCACCGCACTCGCATCGGTACTCATCGGCGCAGCCCTGGTGTGGTGGAAGTACCCACGGGATGACGAGGAGCGGGCCCTCTTCGCTCAAATCCGCCAGCAGAACACCGAAGTGGCGAGCTGACGGACCGACCGATCAGTTCATTCGCGCAACGGCAGGGCGGGTTGCCGCACTTCGGGAGGGTGCGACGGTAGCGTTCTGCTCATGCCTGCGCAACAGAATCCGGATCCGAAGCAGATGGGCCGACAGATGGCCGCTCTGTTCGTCGCGCTGGCGGCGGCCTACTCGATATTCTTCGCGATCACCAACGGAAATACTGGCACCTGGATGTTCGCCGCCATCATCACCGTGGTCGCTGTGCTGATCTGCTACAAGGTCTTCTACAGCGGCAAACGGGGCGACAAACCCACGTCCACCGGCCGCCGTTAGGCCAGACGGGTGATCGCTGGACCACCGATACCGCCACCCTCGTTGATAGTGGAGGTATCGGTGACCTGAGATCGGTCGCCTGTCGAGTTGAGGTGGGCCCATGGCCAGCGCGGACGACTGGGAGCCCGATCCGCCCTGGCTGGATCTCATGTTGATGTGCGGCAGTGACCGCGAAGTCCTCCCCCTGACCCGCATGCTGACCCGAGAACTGCCCGCACTATCCACGCGCATCCATCACGGGTTGACGTCGACGATCACTGACCTGGCCAACCCGAGGTCCAAACCACCTGACGTGGCGTTGATCGACATCGATGTCGCCGGCGAGCCCGATCTGGAGATCATCACGGCGATCATCGAGGCAGCCCCAAGCACGCCTGTGCTCGCTCTGACCAGCGAACCGGACCCCGACATCACGCTGGAAGCGCTCGCCACCGGTGCAGCCGACGTTCTGGTCAAGGGCGACATCAATCCATGCCGGGTGATCTCGGCAATCATGAATGCCGTCCAGCGGTCCAACATCATGGCTGAGAAGGGCAGGTTCGAGGATCTGGCGCTCGGACTGCTCGACGCCAAGGAAGGACCCACCTGCGCGGTTGACGGGAACGGAACCATCCTTGCGACCAACCGTGCGTGGCAGGACTTCTGCCAGGACAACGGCGGCTCGATCGCATTCGCCGATCAGGGTTTGAACTACCTGAGGGTCTGCGACACTGCGACGGCCGAAGGCGGTGAGGGCGGCAAGCAGGCCGCTACCGTCGCCGAGGGTCTGCGCGGCGTGCTCAGCGGGCGTATCGACCGATTCGACTACGACTACGACTGCAATTCGCCGAGTGAAGCACGCTGGTTCAGGGTGAAGGTGTCACCCCTCAGCGACGGTGGCGGTGCGGTCATCGTGCATGAGGACATCACTTCCCTCAGGGCAGCCGAGTTGGTGATGTCGCATCAGGCCACTCACGATCAGCTCACCGGCCTGTTCAACCGCGCCAAGCTGATCAGCATTCTCAGCGCCGAGCTGGACGCCTCGGCAACAGCAGATACCTGTACCGGCATCGCCTTCATCAACTTGGACTCGTTCAAGAGGATCAATGACAGCTTCGGCCACCGGGTCGGTGACGGCATCATTGCCGCGGTGGCTGCCCGCCTCGCCCGTCGAGTACGCTCTGCCGACACCGTCGCGCGCTTCTCCGGAGACGAGTTCGTGGTGATCTGGCCGGGGCTTGAGGACCCCGCCCAGGCCGGGAAGCTGGGCCAGCGATTGGAGTCGGTATTCGAGGACTACTTCGAATCAGACGAGATCCGCATCTCGGTCAGCGCCAGCATCGGCATCAGTGTCGGCAGCACGCCGATGACAAGCGACGAGTTGATCATCTCGGCCGATGCCGCAATGCTCGACGCAAAGTCCTCGGCCCGGGGACGCTCCAGAGTGTTCACCAGTGCCATCCGGGACCGGGCCCAGGCGCGACTGCAGATGGAGTCGGACCTTCGCCGGGCGATCGCCGACGGACAACTGGTGTTGCACTACCAGCCGGTCATGGACATGAACCGGGGCGAGGTAGTGGGAGCCGAAGCGTTGGTCCGGTGGAACCACCCCGATCTGGGCCTGGTGTATCCGGATCAGTTCATACCGGTGGCAGAGTCCAGCGGGCTCATCGTGCCGATGGGTACTTGGGTCCTTGAGGCCGCGTGCCGACAGGCCGCCTACCTACAGGCTTCCGGCCGACCTCTGCAAATTGGGGTGAACCTGTCGGTGCTGCAGGTCTACCATCCCGGCGTCGTCGAGACGATCCAGACGGCCCTGGACGCCAGCGGGTTGGCCCCGCAACATCTGCTCGTGGAGGTCACCGAGTCTGTGATGATGGACGATGCGGAGGCTGCCACGGACGCACTGACCCAGATCGCGGCGCTTGGCGTCTCGATCGCGATCGATGACTTCGGCACCGGCTACAGCTCACTGATGTACCTGAAGCGCTATCCCATCCACAAAATCAAGATCGACCGCTCGTTCGTTTCCGGGATGGGCGACGGCACGACCCCTGATGACGCCATCGTCGCCAGTATCGTCGGCCTCGCCACCGCCGTCGGTGCGGTCTGCGTCGCCGAAGGAGTCGAGACTGTCCAACAGCGTCAGGCGCTGCTTGACCTGGGTTGCCACCACGCCCAGGGTTTCCTGTTCAGCAAACCGGTTCCAGTTCCGGCGCTACGGGCTGCGATCGAACGATCGGAGGGGGTGTTCTCGCACCGCGGGGACAGCCTGCCCGCTCAGAGCTCGGGCCACGATGCGGGGCATCCCCTGAAGATCGTCGGATAGCACCCAGACCGCACGATTACGGACATGTGACAGATTTCCAAGGTCTATCTCGGCGATCCACGTGTGTTCGGGCGAGTTTCCAGGCACACTTACATGCCTCGTTTGCGCCGCCCCATGACTGAGAAGGACCGCAGATGCCAGCTGGTGACAGCCGCACTACCGCCGGTGCCGCTGCCCAGATTGCCCTGGAACAGGCGTACGTCGACGGCTTGTACGAACGACTCGACGAAGTCCGAGCCGACGTGGAAGCCAGATTGGCGCAGGTCCGCATCGGTCCGACTGCCGGAACCCCGGGCAGCCGCACCGAACGCGACGCCCTGGTGTCGATGCACGAACGACGACTCGCAACCCTCAACGGAGTCGACGACAGGCTGTGTTTCGGGCGCCTCGACATGCTGGACGGCGTAACGCGCTACGTCGGAAGGATCGGGCTGACCGATAGAACGAACGACCCACTGCTGATGGACTGGCGAGCCGACGCGGCCGCAGCCTTTTACCAGGCCACCGCCTCCAGCCCGGGAGACGTCATCCGACGTCGTCACATCGCGAGTTCGGGTCGGCGGGTCACCGGGGTCGATGACGACGTGCTGATCATAGATGCGCTGAGCAACACCACCCGGGACAGCGTGACCGGTCATGACGCGCTGCTCACCGCCCTGGACTCGGCCCGAACAGGCCATATGCGCGACATCGTTTCGACGATCCAGAGCGAGCAGGACCGGATCATCCGATCCGACCTGCGCGGGATCGTCGTAGTCCAGGGCGGACCCGGCACCGGGAAGACTGTCGTGGCATTGCACCGCGTTGCTTACCTGCTCTACGCCCGCCGTGATGTCATTGCCCGCTCCGGGGCACTCGTCATCGGGCCAAACAACGGATTCCTGACGTACATCGATCGCGTGCTGCCCGCCCTCGGCGAGACCGGGGTGCTGATGCGGACCATCGGCCAGCTATTCCCGGGAATCGATACCTCAGCCACCGACCCAGCTCCAGTGGTCGTGCTCAAAGGGGACCCTCGAATGGCCGGACTGTTGCGCGCAGCGGTCCTGGCCCGGCAGCGCGTTCCTGGGTCTGCCCGAGTGCTGCAGGTCGACCGGTCCACCGTGACACTGCTCCCCAGCGACGTGTCCGCGTCGTTCCGGCGCGCGCGCGACAGCCACAAGCCATACAACGAAGCCCGGGTCGTCTTCGTCAAGGACCTGCTCAACCGCCTTGCCGATCGGCTTGCCAAGTCACTGCATCTCGATATCGGCGACGACACGCGAGCCAACTTGGTCGAAGACCTGCGAGACAGCCGAGAGGTCCGCCGCGAGGTCAATCTCTGCTGGATGCCGACCACACCGCAGCAGTTCCTACAGCGACTGCTAGCTGACCCAGCCGCCCTGGCCGCCGCCGGGGGGTGGCTGACGAAGGCCGATGTCGCGGCCCTTACCCGCCCGACCAACTCGCCGTGGACGACAAGCGACATCCCGCTGCTCGACGAGGCGGCTGAGCTGCTCGGTGAGTACGACCCTCACGCTCACGCCAAGACCGCAGCTGCAGCAGCTGCGCGCCGCCGCGATATCGAATACGCGCGAGAAGTGCTCGCGAACAGCGGCGCCGCCAAGCGCATGATCACCGCAGAGCAGTTGGCTGACCGATACGCCGAGGACGAGATCCTGGCTCCGGTTGCCGAACGCGCGGCGCACGACCGGCAGTGGGTGTTCGGGCACCTGGTGGTGGATGAGGCCCAAGAGCTATCGGCCATGGACTGGCGAATGCTGATGCGCCGCTGCCCAAGCCGTTCCATGACGATCGTCGGAGACCCGGCACAGACAGGATCACCGGCCGGTGTCGATTCCTGGAGTGCTGCCCTCGCGCCCTACGTGCGGGATCGCTGGCGCCTTGAGCAGTTGACCATCAACTATCGAACCCCAGCTCTGATCATGGATCTTGCGGTAGCGGTGCTGCGCGCGGGAGGTATTCCGGACGATCCGCCTACCTCCGTGAGGCCAGGCAGATGGCCCCCCGTTGTGGTCGACCTTTCACAGCCCTCGGCGCCCACGCTGGGCCAGATTGTCACTAGCGAGAGGCAGATCATCGGCGAGGGAACCGTCGCCATTGTGTGCGACCAGTCCGACCGCGACGCTGCCTGGGCCGCTGTGTCACTCACCACAGCCAACCGCGGTGACGACGCAGGCGGCACCGCCGGGGTCGAGGCAAACGTGTATTCGGTGTCCGATATCAAAGGCCTCGAGTTCGACACGGTGATCCTCTTCAATCCGAGCCGCATGGTGGAAGCGTCCCTGCGCCCGGCCCAGGACCTATACGTGGCGATCACCCGACCGACCCAGCGCCTGGTCATTGCCAACCGTGGCCCGCTTCCGGATCTACTGGCGACAGCGGCTACGCCGACTAATGAGGCCGCTGCACAATCTCGTTAGCGCAGGCATGTGCCGGGTGCCCATGCTAGTGTCGAACACATGTTCGACTACTTGGTTCACCTTGATTCCGAGCAACAGGCAGTCGCCACAAGTGACGCCAAGCATCTGCGCGTCCTTGCCGGCGCCGGCACCGGCAAGACAACCGCGTTGAGCGCCCGGGTCGCCCATCTGGTCGAGACCGGCGCACTGCCGGAGCGCATCTTGCTGCTGACTTTCACTCGGCGGGCTGCGCGACAGATGGTCGAGCGCACCGACGCGTTGTTGGCCCGAACAGCGAGTAGATCACCGGCCGGCTCCGGTCGATCCGCATCACGACTGTCCGGCGGCACCTTCCACTCGGCAGCTCACCGAGTGCTCCGCCAACATGCTGCCCAACTGGGCCTGCCGGATGGGTTCGGCGTGATCGACCCCTCCGATGCTGCGGACGTGATGGATATGGTCCGTACCGACGTGCTCGCCACTCGGACCACAGGCAGGCGATTCCCGCGCAAAGCCACGCTGTTGGACATCTACTCCCGTGCGGTCGATCGTGAGCAGCCACTTTCTGAGGTCATCCCTGAGTTGGCGCCGTGGAGTATCGATTGCCTCGACGACATCGCCGCGATCTGCCGTGGCTACGTCACACGCAAGCGCTCCATCGGCGTGTTGGACTTCGACGACCTGCTGCTGCACTGGCGTGCCGCACTTCGTCAGCCCGCGCTGACCAGCACTCTCATCAGTGCGTTCGACCATGTGCTGGTGGACGAATACCAAGATGTCAATGCTCTCCAAGTCGATCTACTCAAACACCTCACGAGCGGCGGGCAGAGCCTGACGGTGGTCGGTGACGATGCGCAGGCAATCTACTCCTTCCGGTCGTCAACACCCCGGCATATCTTGGACTTCGAGGGTGACTTCGCCGATGCACAGACGTTGCCGCTGGCGACCAACTACCGTTCTTCCGGTCCGATTCTGGCGGTAGCCAACGCAGTTGCCGGGCAAGCGCTGGAGGGGTTCAGCACCATCCTTCGGGTCAGCCCGGCACGCGCGCACCATACCGAACTTCCTCGCATCATCAAGTGCGCCGATGAGGACGCCCAGAGCGACGCAGTATGCGAACGGATCCTGGAACTGCGCGAAAACGGGCTGCAGCTTAAGGAGCAGGCCGTACTCGTGCGCGCCGCCCATCACAGCGACCGGCTGGAACTCGAACTGAGCCGACGCGCCATCCCTTACGTCAAGTATGGCGGCCTTCGCTATCTGGAGGCCGCCCATGTGAAGGACCTGCTCGCCGCGTACCGCTTGGCTGATAACCCACGCGATGAGTTGTCCTGGTTCCGGGTGCTGCAGCTACTGGACGGTGTCGGACCGGTCATCGCCCGTCGCGCGGTGGAGCAGCTCGCCCCCTCGAGCAGCCAGGACGCCGACATCATGATGCGCTGGCCGCTGGCCTGCCATCTGCTGCCGTCACCGGTCCAGCGGCAGGCAGACGCCTTGGCGGCTGCGCTGGTGCGCGGGCCGACGGAAACGATCGCAGCCCAGGCCGAGCGGCTACGCCAGGCCATGACCCCGCTGATCACCGGCGCCTACTCGAACGCGGCCGCGCGGCTCACCGACTTGGATGCCCTGGTAGACGCCGCCGGACAGGTCGAACGACTGTGCGACGTGGCGGCAGAGCACAGCCTCGAACCACCGCACTCCACCGGCAACCTGGCTGGTCCGCCGGTCGTCGACGAGGACTGGTTGGTGATCTCGACAGTCCATTCGGCCAAGGGCCTGGAATGGGATGCTGTGCATGTCATCCACGCAGCAGATGGCAACTTCCCAGCCGACATGGCATTGGGATCCGCCGATGGACTAGAAGAAGAGCGCCGACTCTTCTACGTGGCACTGACCCGGCCCAGGAAGCACTTGGACGTCTACGTTCCGCTGCGGTATCACCATCACCGCAATGCCCGCAACGACCGCCACTCGTGGGCTCAGCCCTCACGATTCCTGTCGCACCACGTCAGCGAGCAGTTCCAAACCGTAACCTACGTGCGCGGCGACGAACTGCCACTTCATGATCTTCCCTCGATCGATACCACGGCCCTGGTAGACAGCTCGCTGGACGGCCTATGGCAATAGTGTCAGCCGACGTGCGAACTGAGGTCAGCGTTGCACTTAGCGGCGAGGCTACTTGCGCTGGCCGCAGCGGTGCCCTACTTTGCCAAACAACTGAAGATCGTCAGCAGGGTCCCGGCCGCGGCCGGCCGCACACCTGGAGGAACTCTGTCCGCACTCTCACGGCGCGCATTCCTGGCGTCGACCGCAGCACTCGCGGCCACCTGGGCCCTACCGAAGGAAGCGCTCGGCGCTGTACTGGCCGCGCCCATCACGCCGGCCAACGTGCCGACCACGCTGCTCAGCACCATCCGCCACAGCACCACCGCATACAAGCAATACCGCACGTTGGTCGCCGCCCCGGGTGAACCGTACGTCACTCGACTGGATGTCCTCGGGAAGGAGGCGAACCCGAATCGGGCCAAGACCAGACGGTCATTGCTGTACATCGGTCATCTGACTGACATTCACGTCGTCGATGCCCAGTCGCCAGCCCGCCTCGACGCGATGGCCGGTCAGAGCGCAAGCCTGTGGGCCGGCGTCATCCGCCCCCAGGACACCATGACCGTGAATGTGCTGTCTGCGATGACGGGTGCCATGGCGGCAGCTCGCTTCAGCCCCGTGACCGGCGTTCCGATGGCGGCGGCGCTGAACACCGGTGATAGCGCCGACCAGCATTCGGATCTTGAACTGCAGTGGTACATCGACATGCTCGACGGCAAGTCGGTAACCCCCAACAGCGGCAAGGCCGGTCAATACGAGGGGCCACAGATCTGGCCGGAAGCGACCTATGCGTACCACCCTGATGATCCGGCAGGTGATCAGTTCGGCACCTACGGGTTCCCGACCCTGCCCGGCATGCTCACTGCCGCGGTCAGTCAGACGGTCACTTCAGTGGGTATGCCGGTTCCCTGGTACGCCGTCTATGGCAACCACGACACCTTGATCAACGGAACCCTGCAGATCGACTCGGGCCTTCGCTCGCTGGCTCTGGGCAGCAAGAAAGCCGCGACCTGGGAGGCCCTGGCAGACAACTACTTCCGAGGCCTGGCCACTGACGCCAGTCCGTTCACCAAACTGACCAACACCATCTGGACGCAACTTGGTCTGGCCAGCGGAATGCGCAACGTCACGGCGGACAGCGCCCGCAGACTGTTCGACAACCTGAGCTTCATGAAGGCGCACCTGGACTCCCCCGCGGTACCCGGACCCGTCGGACACGGCTTCACCCAGTCGAATCTGGACAGCGGCACCACCTGGTGGGCGGCCGATATCAGCCCCAACTTCCGCGCATTCGGCCTCGACACCTGCAACCAGGTGGCCGGCCCCGATGGAGCCGTCCCGCAGGATCAATTCAACTGGCTCAAGGGCGAGTTGGCGACCGCCCTGAGCCAGAACAAGATGGCGATCGTTATCAGCCACCACAACAGCTCAACGCTGGAGAACGGCGCGATGCCGGTCACTGGTTCGCAACCGTTGATCCACGCCGATGAATTCATCTCGATGCTGCAGACCTTCCCGAACATGGTGGCCTGGGTCAATGGGCACACCCACATCAATACCATCACCGCCCACCCCAAGACTGGTGGCGGAGGCTTCTGGGAGATCACCACCGCATCGTGCATCGACTACCCGCAGCAACAGCAACTCCTTGAGTTCGTTGATAACCGCGACGGCACCATGTCCATCTTCACCACCGCGCTGGACCACACCTCGCCGGCCCAATGGAAGCCCGGTGACTACGGCCAGCTTGCCTTGGCCTCACTGAGCAGACAGCTCGCGGCCAACGACTGGATCGAGAACCCTCCGATGCGAGTCGGGTCCACATTGGACCGCAACGTTGAATTGCTGCTTCCAGCGCCGTTCGACCTGTCGAAGATCACTGATGTCGAGCTTGCCAAAACCCAAGCCGAAAACCGGGCACGTCTGATGGCCTACGAGCAAGGGCGGTTGAAGAAATGACCCCAACTCTGGGCAGACCCGCCGCGTTGGTTGCCCTCATCGGCCTCGGGAGCGCCGCCCTCGTCGGCTGCACCCAGATATCAGCCCTCAAACAAGTATCTGGCGTACCAATCACGACGCTGACCATCGCGGCCAACGACGTCTTGGTCGACAAGAAGATCGCGATTCTGACCGCCCCGGTCTGTCAGCTCGCGAACGCCACTTACACCTGCACCGGTACTACCGTCACCAAGGAACCGATCGTGGTGACTGCCCCGGACACCGAGAAGTTGGTGATGACGATCAAGGTAAACAGCGCCGTCATCTTCACTGGAGTAGTCCAGGACGTCATCGATAAGGCTCAGCAGGGAGGCGCACCATGACCGCAACCCAGGAAATTCCGCCCACACCACCACCCGCGGTATCAGCAGCCACAGCGGCCAAACCCGAGAAGTTCTACGGCTTCTCGGTTCTGATCACCGGCATTGCCAGATTCTTTCGCGCCTTCGTGCCGTTGATCCTGGTCATCGTGGTCAATGCCCTCGTTCAGGCGCTGCTGACTATTCCTGACTACACCGTCGGATTCAGCGCTGGCTTCATCGCAACGGTGATCGTGTCGTTCGTCGTCTTGGTCTGGAGCTTCGGTCTGCTCAATGCCGCGGCCCTGAACGCAGCGACTCCAGGGCGGGTATCCATCGGTAGTACGTTCGCCACCTTGGGTGCCCACTTCTGGTTGTTCGTCCTGTGGGCAGTGATCGAGTACCTACTGGTCATGGCCGGTCTCATCGTGTACACGTATGGCGCGTTCGTAGTTCTGCTGGTCACCCCCTTTGTGACGGTGGCCGCGATGGACGGACAGAAGGTGGCCATCGTCGCCAACTTCCGCGCCATCGGCGGACGCCCGATCAGGTGGATCTTCACCACGCTCATCCTCGGAATCATTCTGGTGGTGTCGTACCTGCTGACGGCCGTCAATGGGTTCTTCATCAACGGTTTCCTTGGTTCGATCATCACCTGGGTGTACTGGGGAATCCTCGCCTCATGGGTGCTTGCCTCCTACGCCGCGCTGTACCGAAGCACCGCTGTCGGCGCCCCAGTCGAGCGAGCCCCGGAACCGGAATTTGAGCCACTGCTACCGCCGTTGAAGTAACGCGCAGGACTCCGGCCGGGAAACTGGCAATAATGTGCACGGCATGATCCGCCAATCCCGTGATGTGCAGGAGATACCCACATGAGCTCTGACGAACCCGTCGATCCGAACGATCTGGTGTTCACCGAAGGACAACAGGGTGTGATTGACCTCGCCGACATCATTACCAGCCTGCAGGACTTGTCAGATGAGGAGCTCAAGCTCACCGGCATGCGGGTCGAGGGCACCCTCGATGAGATGGACGACCCGGTCCTGCTTGGTCCGGATGGAACCCCGGTTGACACCTGGCGTGATGGGTACCCCTACACCGAGCGGATGAACCGCCACGAGTATGAGGTCACCAAGCGGCTGCTGCAGATCGAGCTGCTGAAGGTGCAAAGCTGGGTGAACGAATCCGGGCTGAAGATCGTGATGGTGTTCGAAGGCCGCGACGCCGCCGGCAAAGGCGGCACGATCAAGCGGTTCATGGAACACCTCAATCCGCGAGGCGCCCGAGTCGTGGCGTTGAACAAGCCCACGACTGAAGAGAGCACCCAGTGGTACTTCCAACGCTACGTCAAGCATCTGCCGACGGCCGGTGAGATCGTCCTCTTCGACCGGTCGTGGTACAACCGAGCCGGGGTAGAACACGTGATGGGTTTCTGCACCCAAGCCGAATACGAGCAGTTCATGGCGCAGGCCCCGCAGTTCGAACGAATGCTGGTGCAGTCCGGCACAATCATGTTCAAGTTCTGGTTCTCCGTCGGACGCAAAGAGCAGGTCACCCGGTTCACCATCCGTCGCATCGACCCGGTGCGGCAGTGGAAACTGTCTCCAATGGACCTGGCCTCACTCGACCTTTGGGACCGGTACTCCGAGGCCAAGTCAGCAATGATCGAGCACACTGACACCGACTTCGCGCCGTGGACGGTCGTGCGCAGCAACGACAAGAAGCGGGGACGCGTCGAGGCGATCCGCTGGGTGCTGCACAACCTTGACTACCCGGACAAGAACACCGATGTCGTCGGGATCCCCGACCCCTTCATCGTCGGCCCGCCCGAGGTCGTCTACGAACACGACGAAGCCCCCCACGGGCCGCCTCGTCGCACGACGGCCCGTGGGGGCAACGGCTAGGTCGCGGCGCCGTCGGCGGCGGGTGCCTGGGCGGGCGCCTGGTTCAATTCATTGAGCTCGTCGCGCGGCACTAGCTTGGGTCGCTCGACGAGGAACATCACACCCCAGTAGCTGGCGAATCCGACGAAGATGCCCGCGTAGACGTCCATCAGGTAGTGCTGTTGCAGCATGACCGTGGCTGGGTAGACCAGCGCAGTCCAGCACATGAAGATCCACGAGATCTTGGGGGTCCGCTTGTGCAGCCGCCACAATGCGATGATCGTGATCGTCGTCCAGGTGCAATGCCCGGACGGGTAACCGTTGAAGGGCAGGTCATTGCCTTGGACTTGTCGGACCATCCAGCCTAGGAACCCATCAGGAACGGTGGCGGTTCGGAGCACGTTCGTCTGGAACAGGTAGTAGGCCACATCCAGGATCAGCTGAGAGACGATGAGCGCCACGCCCAGCGTGACGAACCTGCGGAATCCGGCGACTGCGAGAGTGAACAACGGAACGAAGATCGGGGCAATCACCAGGAAGGAGATGTACGGCAGTGCCAGAACCGGGACGAACGGAATCTTCTCGTCCAGCCAGCTCTTGAGCACGAAGGACTGATAGGGATTGGCGCCCGCCAACGGCTGCACGAGTTGGCCGGTTACGGGATCCGTCGCGTAGAAGGCCGGCCACCGGTCTTTCGGCGGAATGGCATTGAACTTGACGTAGCTGTAGAACGCCAAGCCGATCCCGATGAAGATCACGATCACCCAGATCCACTGCCGCTTGGTGACGTTCCAAAGTGGTGCCTTTGTGCTGACGGACGGAGCTTCCGCCACGCTTGCTTGACTCATCTTTCCTCCCGGGCTTGATCTTGATCACCTTCCACCAGGAAGGTACCGAACGCAGCACCCGCATGCGCGTTTTCGGACTGCATGCAGCATGATTGCCAGACATGGTGCCGAGGTTGTTCGTCGCAGCTTTGACGGTCGTGCTCTGCGCAGCATGTTCAGGCACAGCGAGCATCGACCAGCCGACGGGAGGACCCGTGACCGCGACAGCAAGCACGGCCCCTACTGGACCAGCAGCGTCGCTGGTCATGACCGACTGGCGGCTTGTCGCGACGGTGTCACAGGCAGTGACAACCGCCGTGCCTTTAACGGCAGGGGCGAAACTGGCCTTCGGGTCGGGGCTTCCCAAGGCCTTCGTCAACGCCGGCTGCAACACCGGGTCCGGCGAGGTCGAACTCGGCGACGCCGTCATCACCTTCGGGCCAATGGCCATTACCAGGATGGCCTGCGCCGACGACGCCGGGAACCAGCTGGAGTCGAAGATCCTGACGGTCCTCGTCGGCCAAGTCGGTTACCAGATCACGGGCAGGCGGCTGACCTTGACCAAGGGCACAGACTCGCTGGTCTATCAGGCCCCGTGATCGAGCGGGCTCCCCTGGGTGAACAAGATAGCGAGCACGGCCCATTCTGGCTAGGGTGTTCCCCACTGTCGGTTGCACGCCAGAATTGGTGTGCGCAGAGACTGGAGGTACCCTGTGGCGTTCGCGAAACTGGATGTTCCCGGAATGCATGTCAAGAGCTTCTCCGCCGAGATTATCGGTTCGGACGGATTCCAGCAGACTCTGGATGAGCTCGCGGTTGAGACCGGGCGCCCCCGCTCCGACGTTGAGCGGGAAGCCCGGGCGGACCTGCACGAGATCGCTGCGGAACCCAACTCTGTGGCTATCGACTTCTGGGACAAGGCCGCTCGCTGGCTGGCCCGGGCCTACAAACTCGATGTCAACCACAAGCAGATCGAGCATCTACGGGAACTCAACCAGCGCAGCACGCTGGTGTTCCTGCCCAACCATCGGTCGTACCTGGATCCGTTGGTGCTGCGCTCGGCACTGCTGCAGCACGGTTTCCCGCCCAACAACACGTTCAGCGGGGCGAACCTGTCGTTCTGGCCGATGGGTCCGCTCGGTCGGCGCAACGGTGCGGTGTTCATCCGACGCGAGTTCAAGAACGACTCCGTCTACAAGGCCACTCTCAAACAATTCATTCTGTACTTGGTCAATCATCACCACAACATGGAGTGGTATATCGAGGGTGGTCGAACCCGGACAGGCAAGCTACGTCCGCCCCGGATGGGGATCCTGAGCTACCTGGTCGATGCGTTCGACGCGATGCCGCCTGAGGACGACAAGGACGTGTTGCTCGTTCCGGTCTTCGTTGCCTACGACCAGCAGTACGAGGTCGGGGCGATCTCGAATGAGGAGCAGGGTGGCTCCAAGGATCCTGAGTCAGTCAGTTGGCTGTACAACTTCGCGAAGGCCCAGCAGACGCGCCGCGGACGCGCACACTTGCGGTTCGGCGAACCGCTGTCGCTGCGGTCGTCACTGCAGGAGAACAAGGCCAGCGGCGACCCCCGGCTGGCTGTGCCAAAGATCGCTTTCGAGGTCATGCACCGGATCAACAAGGCGACCCCGATCATGCCGACGTCGTTGATCACGTTCGCGTTACTGGACAACGACGACCGAGCGCTGACCATCAATGAGGGTCGGGCGATCCTCAACCCGTTGATCGGCTACATCAAAGCCCGCGGCCTGGATCTGTCCGAAGATGTCGACCTGTCCGATCATGGCCAGCTCCGCGACGCCGTCACAACCCTGGTCGCCAACGGAATAGTCGAGCGCTACGCCGGCGGCCTTGAGCCGGTGTTCCGGGTGCCCGAGAAGCGCCAGCACGAGGCGGCGTTCTATCGCAATCCGCTACTGCACTACTTCATCACCCGGTCCATCGTCGAGAT
>JBAXOQ010000044.1:0-19482 GCA_037133175.1 Actinomycetes bacterium | reverse complement strand
GGTGTTGCCGTTAGCCCCCCAGCCACCATTGCCCGAGGCATCCTGCTGCACTCCGGCAGAACTCCATTGGCCGGCGGTGCCGCCAGCGTCCTGTCCCTTGTTCGTGTTACCGCCACCTCCGCCGAAGCCGCCTACCCCCGTGTTGCCTGGCTTCCCGCTATCCCCGCCATCCCCGGTCCGGCCGCCCTCTCCTTGGCAGGTCCAGTACCCGCCGGCCTGGCCAGCGCCTCTCAACCCGTTGCTCTGGCCGCAGAATCCGTAGCCGACCTGGACGGTCGTGCCGTTGTCTGTCTTCATGATCTTCCCGGGTTGCGCCCCGTAGAGATTTCCATTGGCACCGGCGCCGCCGACCTCTTGGGAGCTGCCGTCGTTGCCATCAGCGGCCCCCCCTCCGCCACCTGCAATCGCCACCAGTGGCGGTCCAACCGTGTTGGGAGGCGGCGCCAAGCCGAGTTTCGAGGCGCTCGGTGTCCCCGACGGGACTTCTGCAGAGTTGCTGGTGGCCGAGGTCGAGCAGGCCGCCAGAGTGGCAACAGACAATGCTGCGGCAGCAACCCCGCAGGCAATCTTCAGTCCATTCGATCGGGATTCAAACACCTGATTCATCTCCTAGATTCGGGCGCTGCGACAAGTGCTATTGCAGGTTGAACTTCTTGACGTTGCCGGACAGCACGCCGGAGTAGATCTCGGTGTTGGGGTCCAGCAGCCAGTCGCCGCTGACAATGTTGACCGGAAGGCCCTGGTCAATCCAGCCGGGCAAGAAGTCCGGCGGCTTCGGCTGGTTCTTCAGATCGAACGCGAGCAGGCCGCAGTCACTGGGCGGCTGCAGCATGATGACGTCCGTGATGACAGCACCCACGCACGATATGTACTTCCCCGTGCTGGGCGTTGGCTGGATCTCGGTCTGGATGAAGTCGCATTGCTTCGGATCCGCCGCGCACAGGCTCTTGCGCTTCGCCAGATCTGCTGCGCTTTTGGACACCAGATCGGCGGCGTTCATAGAATTCTCCCAATTCACGTCGCTGATTCCATCGGTGTAGTCGGCGCTCGTGCCATGCGGGTTCGCATCGGATTTCGGGCCGGAGTTCTCGCCCCACACACAGTCCGCAGCGCTGCCGCCGCTGACGAGCTCGCTGTAGTCGGCCATGATTAGCAAGTTCTTCGCCATGCCACTGTTGCCGGCGGTGCCGGCCGGGACGGTGCCTTGCGTCTTCCACACGTCGTTGAGGGTGCGTGACATCAGACCCGCCTTGCCGCCGGTGTCCGACTTCTTGATCGCCACATCGCAGAGGCCCTTGACTCCGCGGTCGGAGAACCATGAGTTGTACACGCGGTTCGTCAGGGCCCCACGCAGCGAATCCCAGTTGACCGGTTGGGCGCTGCTGCCTGACTTGGGCGGTGGCTTCTGGAACGAAGCCACGCTGTGGAACGTGATGCCGACGAACTCCTTGGGATGTGACTGCAGCCAATACAACAGTCCGTCGAGCTGGCTGTTCAGCGTCGCTTCGGTGAGCATCGAGCCGTGCGACAGCAGAAAATTCGCCCCGTCGGGGGAGTCACTGGTCGGGTTCTCTTCGTAGACACGGATGTCGAAGAACCGGACCCCGGAATTGAGCTGGGCCAGGAAGTTGCCTGAGTCCTCTTTCGTCCCGGCGTCGTTGGGGTTGCCGCCCTGAGCCTTGGCCATCGATTGAATCGGGCAGTAACCCTGCCCCTTCGCGACCCACAATGCGCCCGTAGCCACCGCGATGACCGAGTCGATCAGCCCGAGTAGTTCCGGGTACAAGGGCCCTAGGCCAATCAAGGCCATGCTTGTCAGGAAGGCATCCTTGGTGATGAGCTCGTTGATCGGAATCGTCAGATCGCTCTTGCAGGTGATGGCGAACGTGCCGGAGTCGTGGGAACCGGGGATGATCATGTCTCGCAAACGCACGTCGGGCTTCTGTGCAAACAGCGCGCCCATCCAGCTGTCAGCATTCACCACAGACAGCGCGCCCTTGCCTAGGCTCTTCGGTGCCGGCTTTGAGTCCGCTGCTGCCGCGGCGGCAGCGGCCGGAGGGGGTGGACTGCTTGCCGGTGAAGCTGAGGCGCTCGCCAGCTCCTCCGCGGACATCTGGGTCGTGCCGCAGCCGGTGATCCCGGCAGCTACCAGACCCATGGTTGCGACGAAAGCGACACGCGCTCCGAGGCCATTTCTCCAGCGGATTCGAAAGGACATCCCGACCTCCCCGAGCCAGTCGTCGGCAGCGCTCTAGTTTCTCTGAGTAACTATTCAATCACACAGAGATACACCGCTCACCTTGGTCATGCTGCTTTTGGAGCAGTCCAGGCGGCCGCATTCGATCCGCGGTCAAGGGGACGCAGTCGGTGGTTCCGGCGCCGACACTGCCGGTATCCGGGCTCCTTTGCGCCATTGGTACCGGGCGAACAGCAGGCCGATGGCGGCGTTCACTCCGAGCATGACGTTGCGAACGACGCCGAGCACCACTGATTGGACCTCGGTCAAGTTGGGCAGGGTGCCGAGGCGGTACTCGGTCAGGGAGACCGACTGATTGAGCCACCGCGCCACGAGCAGGACGGCCCATCCTTGGCAGGTGTCCCAGTTCACGTGCAGCCCGATCGCCACCGCAAGCCAGCCGAGCAGGCTCCACGACGGGCGCAGTCGCCCGTTGCGGGCGGCGGCGAACAGCGCCCCGGCGACCAATGACGTCCACAAGGCGTGTCCTACCGGAGTCAGCAGTCCCCGCTGGATCTCGGTGGCGATGATTGCGGCCTCATTGACTCCCCCGTCGAGTTTGGAGACCTCGTACGCGTAGCCCAGACTCTCGACTGCCGAGAACCCCAGGCCCACCGCTGCGCCCAGCAGCATTCCGTCGCGGCGCGTATAGAACGCAAGTCCACCGGCCAGCATCCAGACGATCGCCAGCTTCACCACTTCTTCGCTGATCGCTACCGATAGGAAGAAGCCGTCAGGGATGACTTTGCTCAGGGTGTACTCGATCGCGGCGGCCGGCCAGACTCCGAGGGCCCCGCCGGCCGCGAAAGCCAGCAGCAGGCGGTGGGGAACCAGGGCGGTTTGACCTGATTCGGTGAGCCACCGGCGAGTCACATATTCCATGATCAGCACAAGCAACGAGAACGGCACCAGCCAGCTTCCGATGAGGATGGTTGCCGGTTGCAAGATGGTGTCGCCTGTGTAGATCGAGGCGAGGATCGACCCGACCCAGGCGAACGCGCCGATCAACAGCACCCGCCACCAGGTGTTATGAGTCAAGCCCGTCAGCAGCGCCGGCATGACCCCGCCAACAGTTCCGGCCGGGTCGGTCCAGGTTGCTTGCTAGTTGGGCCGAAGGCCCCACAGGCGGTACTCATCTGCTTCTCCATTACCGATCGAAGGAGGCGTCCAGGGGACTTCGGGGGAACAACGACTGCTGACCATCGAGCAGACCAGCCATCCGCGGCAATCCGGGGGCTGGCGCGAACGGGCAGGTGACCGGCTGGGGATGCTTGCGCCGAACGAAGTAGTTGGTGATCCGGTTGTTGACGCAGGTGGACGGAGTGAGCATCCACAGCCCGTGTTCGGCGCCCCGGTATTTGATCAACGCACCGCGGGCGAATGATTGACGCATCGCCTGTGCCCACACCAGGGGAGTGGAGCCGTCGTTGGTGGCATTGGCTATTACTACCGGTAGGGCGGCGATTCGGGCCCGGTTCTTCGCTGACCTGGTGCTCGGCACCGGGTCGGGTCGCAAGGACAGTCCTGAACATCCGAGCGAGTACTCGGTCGTCATCCGCCCGCCGTAGATGGGCGCGACGGCAGCATTGTGGCTGATGGCGGCATCTTGAGCAGCGGCAGTCATGCGATCGGCGTAGTCCAGGCAGTTGACCACTGAGAACGGGCCACCAAGGTTCCCGTCCGACTGATCCACAAGGCCCCGCAGGCGGTCCCGCTGCGCCGCGCCCGCAGGGGTGGCCAGCCGAGCAGTCTCAAGCTGTGCGTTCGACGAGATCATCCCGGGCCAAGCAGCCTCGTACCGGATAGCGCCCTCCATCGACGTCAGGTAGTTCCAGCGGGTGTATTGGACGCCACCGCCGAGGTCGATCGGCACGGCGTCCAGTCCGTTCAGGGTCGCGATAATCGAGTTGTAGGTCGGCGGGCTCGCGGCGCGCAGGAACTGCGGCGCGGAGTCCGGCGCCAATCCGCCGACTTGCGCCAGGTCAGCGAAGTTGCCCATGGGGCTGATGCTGCCGTCGAGCACCATCGCGCGCACCCGGTCGGGGAACTTCAGCGCATACACATATCCGATCCGGGTGCCGTAGCTGACTCCCCAATAGGTCAGCTTCCGGTCTCCGACCGCCGCGCGCAGTTGGTCCAAGTCGCGGGCTACGTTGTTGGTTCCCAGGTAGTTGATGAACTTGGCGTTGAGCCGCTGGCAGGCGGCGTTGGCCACGGTCGCCGCTGCTGCCGTCAGGGATCGGGCGACTGGCCAGTTCACCGGTCCGCTGACCGGGGCAATCAGGTTGGTGGGGTCGCACGACTGCAGGGCCGGCCGGGTCTGGCCGATCCCTCGGGGATCCCAACCGACGATGTCGAACTGCGCCCGTACGGACTGCGGGATGAAGCCGATGACGCCAGGGACCAGTTGCACCCCAGAGCCGCCCGGACCCCCGGGGTTGACGAACAACGACCCTGTCTTCTTGCCTGTGGCCGGAACCCGGGCCACTGCCAGACGGAACTGCCGGCCCCGGGGCTTGGCATAGTCGTAGGGCACCAGCAGCGTGCCGCACTGCAGCGTCGGAACGGTCGGAAGGCTGCAGGATCGCCACCTGAGGGTGGACACATCTCCGCGAGGCGTCGCCCGGGGAGCGGATAGGGCGGCGGGGGTTGATGCGGGTTCGGCTGCCGCGACCGGAATGGCCACGGCTGTACCCATCCCGGCAGTCACGCTGCCCAGGAGCATTGAAAGCACGAGGGTACGGCGACAGACAAATGCGGATCGAACCATGCGCCGGACTATACGGCGCACGGTTCGATCCTCTGACCTACTCCACCGGGGTGACCTACTCGGTGCTGACCTACTCGGTGCTGGCCATCACGTGCTTGATCCGGGTGTAGTCCTCCAGGCCGTACAGTGACAGATCCTTGCCGTAGCCGGAGTGCTTGAAGCCGCCGTGTGGCATCTCGGCGACGATCGGGATGTGGGTGTTGATCCACACCGCACCGAAGTCCAGGTCGGCTGAAAGTCGCAGGGCTCGACCGATGTCGCGAGTCCACACCGAGGACGCGAGACCGTACTGCACGTCGTTGGCCCAGCGCAAGGCCTCTTCCTCACCGCTGCACTTCTGTACCGTCATGACCGGCCCGAAGATCTCGTCCTGGATGTGCTCGTCGTCCTGATGCAGGCCAGCGATGACAGTCGGCTCGATGTGGAAGCCGCGGCTGCTGATGCGGGAGCCACCGGCCACGATCTCGGCATGGTCGGGGGTGCGCTCGATGAAGCCGAGTACGCGCTCGAGTTGGTTGGCGTTGTTGACCGGTGGCAGGAAGGCGTCCTCGGCCTCCCGGCCGACCGCGGCCACAGTGACGATGGCTCGGGCCTGCTCGGCAAGGGCGGCGACGAACTCGTCGTATACCCCGGCTTCGACGATGACCCGCGACGACGCCGTGCAGTCCTGTCCGGCGTTGAAGAAACCCGACACTGCGAGCCATTCGGCGGCGGCGGCGATGTCGGCATCGTTGAAGACCAGCACGGGCGCCTTGCCGCCGAGTTCCAGATGGACTCGTTTCACCTGATCGGCGGCTGCGCTGGCAACCGCCATGCCGGCCCGCACGGACCCGGTGATCGCCACCATGTCCGGTCGTGGATGCGAGACCAGGGCCGCTCCGGTGTTGCGGTCGCCGCAGACCACGTTGAGCACGCCAGGCGGTAGACACTCACTGGCCAACTGCGCCATCCGCACGGTGCTGACGGGCGTCGTGTCGCTGGGCTTGAGCACCACAGTGTTGCCCGCCGCGAGGGCTGGGGCGAACTTCCAGACGGCCATCATCATGGGGTAGTTCCATGGCGTGACCTGTCCGACAACGCCCACCGGCTCGCGGCGGATCCACGACGTGAATCCCTCCATGTACTCGCCGGCGGACTTGCCCTCCAGCACGCGGGCCGCACCGGCAAAGAACCGGATCTGATCCAGCATCGGCGGCATCTCCTCGGCGGCAGTCACAGCCACCGGTTTGCCGGTGTTCAGGCTCTCCAACTCGATCAGTTCGTCGGCGTGTGCTTCGAGGATGTCGGCGATGCCCGACAGCGCCTTCTGGCGCTGCGATGGGGTGGTCTTGCGCCACTGCCGAAATGCCGCGTCGGCAGCGTCGAACGCGGCGTCGATGTCCACCGGAGCCGACAGTGGCGCGGTGGCGAACACCTGGCCGCTGACGGGCTCGATCAGGTCGGTCACTGCCCCGTCGAGGGCATCGATCGATTCTCCGTTGATGAAGTTCTGGATAGTGAGATGCTCAGCCATGGCGCAACTGTAGGCCCTAGCATGGGGCGATGACCACCTCCTCTGATCATTTGCCGGGCATGTCAGAACGCGCTCGTGAGCATCTGTGGCTGGCCTTCACCCGTCACTCCGGCTACGAGGCCGGGGATCAGATTCCGGTCATTGTTCGCGGTCAGGGGGCTCGCATCTGGGATGACCACGGGCGAGAGTATCTGGATGGGCTGGCGGGTCTGTTCACAGTTCAGGTGGGTCACGGTCGCGAGGAGTTGGCCGAGGCCGCCGCGAGGCAGGCCAAGAAGCTGGCGTTCTTCCCGCTGTGGTCGTACGCCCACCCGACCGCCATCGAACTCAGTGAGCGGCTGGCCGCCAACACCCCTGGCGACCTGAACCGGATGTTCTTCTCCAGTGGTGGTGGCGAGTCGGTCGAGAGTGCCTGGAAGCTAGCCAAACAGTACTTCCTGTTGACGGGGCGTCCCGGCAAACACAAAGTGATCAGCAGGGCGGTCGCGTACCACGGGACACCCCATGGTGCCTTGTCGATCACCGGAATTCCCGAGCTCAAGGAACCGTTTGAGCCGCTGGTGCCGGGTGCTCGGAAAGTGCCCAACACCAACTTCTACCGGGCTCCGGTGCACAGCGACGACGAGACCGCGTTCGGCCGATGGGCGGCCGACCGGATCGCTGAGGTGATTGAGTTCGAGGGCCCGGACACGGTTGCCGCAGTGTTTCTGGAACCCGTTCAGAATGCTGGTGGGTGCTTCCCGCCGCCGCCGGGCTATCTGCAGCGGGTGCGTGAGATTTGTGACCAGTACGACGTGCTGCTGGTGTCGGACGAGACGATCTGCGCGTTCGGCCGTCTGGGTGAAATGTGGGCGGTCAATCGCTACGGGATCCAGCCGGACATCATCACCAGTGCCAAGGGGCTGACCTCGGGCTATTCACCACTGGGCGTCATGGCGGTCAGCGATCGGCTGTTCGAACCGTTCCGCTCCGGATCGGCCTCGTTCCTGCACGGGTACACGTTCGGCGGGCACCCGGTGTCCTGCGCGGTTGCCCTGGCGAACCTGGACATCCTTGAGCGTGAGGATCTGTATGGTCGGGTGCGCACCAATGAGGGTGCGTTCCGGGCGACCCTGGAGCGGCTGTTGGAGTTGCCAATCGTCGGGGACGTGCGGGGCGAGGGCTACTTCTTCGGCATCGAACTGGTCAAGGACAAAGCGACCAAGGAGTCCTTCAACGACGCCGAGTCCGAGCGGGTGCTGCGCGGATTCCTTTCCAAGGCCTTGTTCGACGCCGGCCTGTACTGCCGGGCAGACGACCGAGGTGATCCCGTCATCCAACTCGCGCCGCCGCTGATCATCGGCCAGAGCGAGTTCAACGAGATCGAGTCAATCTTGCGTTCGGTGCTGACCGAGGCATGGTCGCTGATCTAGGTCTGACACTGGCCTGGAACTGGCAACAGTTTGGAAGTCGTTCCCCCGATGGGGTGTTCGGTTTGCGTGGGCGGTAGCGGTGGTGCAGACTGCCAGGGTGAGCCCGGCAGCGGAATCCACGCTCGATCAGCTAGTCATCGGGTCGAGGGGTTTAGACCAGCTAATAGACGTGTTGCTTCGCGAGGGGTACGAGGTTCTCGGCCCCACCGTTCGCAACGGTTCCATCGTCATCGACTCGATTTCGAAGCGCGATGACCTACCCATCGGGTGGGGTGATGAACAAGATGGCGGCCACTATCGAGTGGTCGAACGTGATGACCATGCGGTATTCGCCTTCGCGGCTCCAGCTGGAACCTGGAAGCGATACCTGTTCCCGCCGCGCAGCGTGTTGTGGCGCTCCCGTCGTGACGACTACGGAGTCACGGTCGAAGATGTCGTGGAGGAGTTCCCGAGGCGTGCACTGCTGGGGATACGCGGCTGCGACCTGACCGCCATCGAAGTCCAGGACCGGGTATTCCTGCAGGGGCAGTTCCCGGATCCGATCTACCAGGCTCGCCGCGATGGCATGTTCTTCGTCGGCGTCAATTGCTCTGATCCGGCGAGTACCTGTTTCTGCCCCTCGGTAGGTAGCGGGCCGGACGTCAAGGCAGGCGCCGACCTCATCCTCACCGAACTTGACCCGGACAACACCGTGCGCCACCGCTTCCTGGTCCAGGTCCGCACGGAGCGTGGACGGCAGGTGGCTCGCCAGCTGACCGGCGTGCCGCCGGATGAGCGCGACTTGGCATCGGCCGGGTGGGTGACCGACACCGCCGTGGAGCGGATGACCAGGTCGATGGACACAGACGGCTTGCCGCAGTTGCTGCGTGAATCCGTCAACAGCGAGCACTGGCAAGCCGTGGCGGACCACTGCCTGTCCTGCGGCAACTGCACGATGGCCTGCCCGACCTGTTTCTGCGCCGACATCACCGACGAACCGAGCGCAGCCACTGGCGAGGACGAGCGGGTGCGGCGCTGGGGATCGTGCTTCGAGCTGAGTCACTCCTACATCCACGGCGGTCAGGTCCGGATCTCGACCAAGTCCCGATACCGGCAGTGGATGACCCACAAGCTGTCGACCTGGTGGGACCAGTTCGATGTCGGCGGCTGCGTCGGTTGTGGCCGCTGCATCGCTTGGTGCCCGGTCGGAATCGACATCACCAAAGTCGTCAAGTCCATCCAGGACGACGTCAGCCACGACGATGCCCAGTCCGAGTCACCTGCGGAGGCAACCTGACATGGAAATCACTCCGATCAACGAAACTCTCGCCAACCACCGATTCTTCAAACCGCTGCCGGACGAACTGGCTGACCAGTTCGCGGGCTGCTCGGAGTTCGTGGCCTTCACCGAAGGTCAGCAGTTGCTGACCGAGGATGAGCCGGCCGACTGCTTCTATGCGCTGCGGTCGGGGCGGGTCGCGGTCGGTGTGCATACCCCCAACCGGGGGTTTGTCACAATCGAGACACTGCACTCCGGCGACATCCTCGGCTGGTCCTGGTTGTTCCCGCCCTACCGGTGGCACTTCGACGCGATTGCACTCAAACCGGTGACCGCGATCAAGCTGCACGCCCCATGCATCAGAACCTTCCTGGACGAGCACCCGGAGGTTGGCTACCAGCTGGCCATCGGGATTGCCACAGTGATGGAAGACCGACTTGAGTCAGCCCGGATGCGGCTACTGAATCTGTATGGTGATGTAGATGCCTCCCGCCACTAGCGCCGTCGTGGACGCCCCACCAGTCCAAGGTCGTCCGCTGCCGTACCGCGTCGTCGACAACATCGAAGAGACGCACGACACCCACACGTTGTTCCTGGAGCCGACGGCGGCCGCTCAGCCGGCGATCGTGGCCGGGCAGTTCAACATGCTGTGGGCTTGGGGGCTCGGCGAGGTGCCGATCTCGACCAGTTCACTGGAATCGGACCTGCTGGTCCACACCATCCGCGATTGCGGTGCCGTCACCCATGCTCTGTGCAGCACCAATCCAGGTGATGTCATCGGGATCCGCGGTCCGTTCGGGCGGGGCTGGAACGTCGAGGGTGCCAGAGGCCACGACGTGGTGATCGTGGCTGGTGGCATCGGCCTGGCGCCGCTGCGGCCAGCCATCGAAACAATCCTGACCAACCGGGATGCCTACGGTGAAGTCTCCCTCGTGGTCGGTTCTCGGACAGCAACTGACCTGACGTTCAGAGGACAGCTCGACCGTTGGTGGAAAGACCGCCGGATCGCCGTCCGCACCATTGTCGATCATCACGGTCCGGGCTGGAAGGGCAACGTCGGCATCGTCACCGACGAGTTGCATCGGGTCGATTTCGACCCAGCACGAACCAAGGCGTTGGTCTGTGGTCCTGAGATAATGATTCGCTTCGTCGGCGCCAAGCTGGCCCACCGGGGCATCGATCCGACCTGGATCGAGGTGTCGATGGAGCGCAACATGCAGTGTGGCGTCGCCCGCTGTGGTCACTGCCAGTTGGCGGGCTTCTTCATCTGCCACGACGGACCAGTGCTCGATTGGACCCAGGCGAAGCCGTTGATGGAGGTGCGCGAGCTATGAGTGCGACAGCGGTTCCCAAGGTTGCGGTATGGAAGTTCTCGTCCTGTGACGGTTGTCAGCTGACCTTGCTGGATTGTGAGGATGAGCTGCTGGCGGTGGCCGAAGCAGTTGAGTTCTCGCACTTCGTCGAGGCCAGCAGCATGTCGGTCGACGGCCCCTACGACGTGTCGATTGTTGAGGGTTCGATCACCAACTCGCACGACATCGATCGGATCAAGGAGATCCGAGCGCAGTCGAAGTTCCTGATATGCATCGGGGCCTGCGCGACCGCCGGTGGCATCCAGTCGCTGAAGAACTTCGCCGACGTCGACGAGTACATCTCGATCGTCTACGCCCACCCGGAGTACATCAAGACGCTGGCGACCTCCACCCCGATGTCGGAGCATGTGCAGGTCGACTTCGAGTTGCGCGGCTGCCCGATCAACAAGGAGCAGTTGCTGCAGGTCATCTCCAACGTGCTGCTGGGCAAGACACTGGAGATGGAGTCCTCGTCGGTGTGCTTGGAGTGCAAGCGACGCGGGACGGTGTGCGTGATGGTTTCGCACGGCACCCCGTGCCTCGGCCCGGTGACCCACGCCGGCTGCGGGGCATTGTGCCCGTCATTCAACCGTGGTTGTTTCGGTTGTTTCGGTCCATCGGATACCACCAATACGGCTTCCCTGGTGGACCAGTTGAGGGTGCTGAACATGGCGGAGATTGACATCAGCCGAATCTTCCATACGTTCAATGCAACGACGCCCGAATTCCGGGATGTCCCAATGACCGACGCTCTGGCAATTGATGATGGGGAGACGTTGTGACGCACCGCAATGGTGGCCGAATCCTGAACGTGAAGGAACTCGCGCGGGTAGAGGGCGAGGGCGCGCTGTACGTCTCGATCCAAGAAGGCGAGGTGGTGGCGGCGCAACTGAATATCTACGAGCCGCCTCGGTTCTTCGAGGCATTCTTGCGCGGCCGCAGCTACCTTGAACCGCCCGACATCACCGCGCGCATTTGTGGTATCTGCCCGGTGGCATACCAGACCAGCTCGGTGCGGGCCATCGAGAACGCCTGTGGGGTGAATGTTGGCGGCCAGATCGCGGAGCTTCGTCGGCTGCTGTACTGCGGGGAGTGGATTGAGAGCCACACTCTGCACATCTACATGCTGCATGCTCCGGACTTTCTGGGGTACAGCGGCGCGATCGCCATGGCCAAGGATCATCGTGCCATCGTCGAGAAGGCGCTCAAGCTCAAGAAGGTCGGCAACCATCTGCTTGAAGTCGTCGGCGGACGGGCGATCCACCCGATCAACGTGCGGGTGGGCGGTTTCTATCGGGCCCCCACCGTCTCGGAGTTGCGGGCACTGATCCCCGAACTGACCTGGGCCCGCCAGGCCGCCCTGGATACGGTCGCGCTGGTCGGCACCTTCCCGATGCCGGCCTACGAGGGCGACTGGGATTTCATCACGCTGCTCGAAGGCGACCGGTACCCGATCATCGGGGACCAAGTGGTCTCCTCCAGTGGTCTGTTGGACATTCCGATTTCGCAGTATCGCGAGCACCTGACCGAGGAACACGTGGCGCACAGCAACGCCCTGCACGGGCGGTGGGAGCTCGGCGAGTACTTGGTCGGTCCGCTGGCCCGGTACAGCGTCGCCTACGACCAGTTGCCCGACGTTGCCAAGGAATCTGCGGTCGCCGCTGGTCTGCCCCGAGAGGTGCGCAACCCGTTCCAGAGCATCGTCGTGCGGGCGGTCGAGTTGGTCTTCGCCTGTGACGAAGCGCTGCAGATCATCGCCGCGTACGAGGAGCCGGACAGCCCGTTCGTCGACGTCAAGCCCCGCGCTGGCATCGGTCATGGAGCCAGCGAGGCACCGCGCGGAACGCTGTACCACCGGTACGAGATCGATGACGAAGGGACGATTCTGTCGGCGGATATTGTGCCGCCCACCTCGCAGAATCAACGGGCCATCGAGCATGATCTGTGCCACGTCATCGAGGACAACATCTCGATGGACGATCCCGCGCTGACTCAGCTGTGCGAGACCACGATCCGCAACTACGATCCCTGCATCTCTTGCGCGACTCACTTCCTCGACCTGCATGTAGAGCGGGAGTAGGAGCCAGGCAGTGGACAAGGTCCTGGTCATCGGCGTGGGGAACCCCTACCGCGGCGATGACGGTGTTGGCGTGGCCGTCATCGATCGTCTGCGCGACCAGGATCATCCCGACATCGAGGTATGCGAGGAGAGCGGGGAGTCTGTCGCGCTGATCTCCCGGTGGGCGGACCGGCAGTTCGTCATCATGGTTGATGCCGTCACTTCTGGCGCCGCACCGGGAACCATCGCCCGCATCGAATGCAGCGAAGGTTCGTGGCAGGTCGGGCCTCGGACCGGTGCGGCCAGTACCCACGGCCTCGGTGTCGCCGATGCGGTTGAGTTGGGGACTGTCTTGGAGCGGCTGCCTGAGCGTCTGCTGATCTTCGGGATCGAAGCTGGCGCCGTTGAGAACGGTCACGGTCTGACCGACCCGGTGGCAGCGGTCGTGGACGAGGTCGTTCAAGCGATCATCGACGAAGCCGAAGCCAGCGTCACCCCCGCCTAGCCGGTGGTTATTCAGCCACCCGATCCGGTGCTAGCGCGCCGTTGGATGCGGTACCGACACAACCGTGAGGTTCTCGATGTGCGCGAAATCAGCTGGGTTCATTGTGTAGACCGGTAGATCACGCGAGATGGCGCAGGCGGCAATGAGCGCGTCGTAGGCCCTCGCTCTCGACTTGCGTCCCGAGGCCCGAAGGCCTGCCGCGACACCGCCGAGGGCACGTGCCGCCGCGGCGTCGAAAGCAAGGGGCTCGAAGTCGCTCTCGGCCTGCTGCAATGTCCTTTGTCGACGGACACGTTCGTTGCGATCATCGGTGACCAGGGGTCCCACGCTGAGCTCGGCGAGCGTGATTGTTGTGATGAGGGGGACTGCCGGCAGCAGCGATGGGTCGGTGATGTTGGGCAACTCGATGACCACCGACGTGTCGATGATTCCGGGGCCGGTCATACCGACTCGTCAAGGACGGCGGCCAGATCGTGGCGCAGTTGGGCGCCGTCGATCGGTTCTAAGTTGCGCCAGCGGGCGAGGAGCGCCTCGGCCGATAACGGCGGCCTCGGCACCGGCACCAACTCCATGATCGGTTTGCCTGCATGTGTCACGATGACCTGCTCCCCGGCCAATACCCGATCAGCAACAGCCCCGCCGTTGTTGCGCAGTTCTCGTATCGGAACGGTGCCCATGCCCTGACTGTATCACATGCGATACAGTCAGGGAGGTGCGTGAGCGTCAGCAGATGCGGGGGAGTAGCTCGCCGGCAGGTAGCGACAGCACTGTCTCGGTGCCCAGCATCGTCTTGATGGTGACGGGCGGTTCGGCACCGGCTCGGACCTCGCCGATGATGCGGGATCCGGAACCCTCTGGCACGGCTCGCATGGCGGCGACAATCGCGTCCGCGTCGGCAGCAGCCACGACGCCCACCAGTCGGCCCTCGCACGCCAGATGCAACGGCGATAGTCCGAGTAACTCGCACAGCGCACGCACCGACGGCTGCACCGCGATGGCCGATTCGTCCAGCGTGAACTGGCAACCGGACTCGTTCGCCAGCTCGGTCACTACTGCTCCCACGCCGCCACGGGTGGCGTCACGCAGGTATCGCACCGCGCCGGCCTCCAGCATGGCGGCGCAGACCGGCGCAAGGTTCGCGCTGTCAGACTGGATGTTGTGCTCCAGCCCGTAGTCCTGGCGCATGCCTGCCACACATGCTCCGTGACGGCCGATGTCGCCATTGATCACCACAACGTCGCCCGGGCGAATGCTCGAGTGCTCCAGTACCCGCCCTTGCGGGATGAAGCCGACGCCGGAGGTGTTGATGTAGAGCCCGTCGGCTTCGCCCCGGGGTACGACCTTGGTGTCACCGGTGACGATCTGCACGCCGGCCGCCTCGGCCGCCTGCCGCATCGATTCGCAGATGGTCGCGAGCTCCGCTAGGGCCAGGCCCTCTTCAGCCACGAAACCGCAGCTCAAGTACTTCGGAACCGCCCCGCCCACCGCCAGATCATTGACGGTGCCGTGCACCGCCAGCGATCCGATGTCGCCGCCGGGGAAGAATCGGGGGGTCACCACGAAGGTGTCCGTGGTGAAGGCGATCGTGCCGCCGTCGTTGGGAACGCGGGCGCAGTCATCACGGGTGACCGACGCGCCGAAGGCCGTCTCGACGATGGTGCGCAACAACTCGCGGGACGCGCGACCGCCGCTGCCGTGGGCCAGGGTGACCGCGTCAGACGGCATGGGACCAGGCCGCGCAGGCCCCTTCGTTGGAGACCATCAGTGCTCCTAGTGGGTGATCCGGCGTGCAGGTCGTCATGAAGTTGGGACACTTTGGCGGCGACAGCCGACCCATGATGACCTGGTCGCAAAACACCGGCACGCCCGTCTCGTCAGGGGCGGCGGTGACGGCCCCGAAGCGCCGTTCAGCGTCGAAGCCCTGGTAGTCCGGCCGCAGCGCGAAACCGATGTCCGTGTTGCCGCCCAGCCCTTGCCAGAACGGCCTCGGTTCCGCCATGAAGACCTCGTCGATGGCGGCAAGCGCTGCCTTGTTGCCAGCCCGCTGGACCGTGCGTGAGTATTGGTTCTGCACCAATGCTTCGCCTGCGTCGAGTTGAGTCAGAATCATCTGCAGGGATTGCAGCAGGTCCACCGGCTCGAATCCGGCGATGACGAACGGCAGGTGGTAGTCCCGGGCCACGAACTCGTACGGTTCGGACCCGACGACCATGCTGACGTGGCCGGGCCCGATGATTCCGTCGATGAACTCGGCGCCCTCGGCCAGCACCGCGTGCAACGTGGGGATGATGCCGATGTGCACGGAGTACAGGAAGAAGTTGGTGATCCCCTCGCGCTTGGCGGTCATCACGGTCAGGGCGGTGGAGGGCATTGTGGTGTCGAAGCCCAGGGCCAGCAGCACCACATTGCGCTCTGGGTGCTCCCGGGCGTAGCGCAACGCATCGAGCGGTGAGTACACGACCTCAACGTTGGCGCCGTCCGCGCGGGCTTGCTGCAGCGTGGTTCCGTGGCCCGGAACCCTGATGGCATCGCCAAACGTTGCCACCGCCATATCGGGCTGCTGCGCCCACGACACGCACTGCGCGATCACCTCGCGGGGAAGCACACACACCGGGCAACCGGGACCATGCACGAACTCGATGACATCACTGAGCGCCTCGTGGATGCCGAACCGGAACAGAGTGTGGGTGTGGCCGCCGCACACCTCCATGATGGCGATTCGCTCGGATCCCCGTTCGTTGGCCAGCCGGGCGGCGAGCGGACGAATCTGCTCGACCAAGCCCCGACACATGGCGGCGTCGCGGAAGTCGTCGACGAACTTCAGATCATCCGAAGTCTCGATGCCTGATGAGGTCGTCGCGGGGCTCAAACCCGCTCCTCATCCGGGTTGAACTGCAACAGGTCGGTCAGCAGGGCCAGCGTTGCTGCGGCGTCGTCCTCATCGATGATGTTCATGGCGAAACCGACGTGGATCAGGACCCACTTGCCGACCAGGTCGGCGACTTCCTCGTCCGTGGAAGCCACACACATGACGTTGACCGTTCGGCTAACGCCCCCCGTTTCGGCCTTGGCAAGCCGGTATTCGGTGTCCACGATCTCGACGATCTGAGCGGGTACGGCTAGGCACATAGTGCAACTCCCTTCAACGGTGAATCATCTTCTTCACAAACCACGCTCGGAATACTCCAGTGCGCCTAACCAGGCCTGCCCGATGCTGATCGCTCCATCGTTGGTCGGCAGCCTCCGGTGAACCATCACTTCGAACCCTACCGCAGCCAACCGCCGTCGCAAGCCGTCCGCGAGGATCACGTTCTGCAGGCATCCTCCGGCCAGGATCAGGGTGCTGGAGCCGACCTCGTCCCGAAGACGCACCGCAACCTCAACCAGGCCTGCGACGATCGTGTCGTGCCAGCGCAGCGCAAGCAACTCGGGTTGACCTGGGCGCGGCGCACTGGCGGAGCCGGCCAATTCCAGCCAGGCGGGCGTTAGGTCCAGGCCGAGCCTGCGCTCGGCGTGCGCTCCGTCCTCGACGACGGCAAACGGCAGCGGCCGTGGTCCTGCTGCTGCAGTGGCGGCTCGCCTGGCGAACGCCTCGAGTTGGGCCGGTGCCTGTCCGTCGTACTCCACGGTTGGACCGACCGCGCCCACCAAGAAGGCCACCGCGTCCAGCACGCGGCCCAACGAACTGGTCCGCGGCGGGCCGAGGCGCAGCTGGGTTTCGCATTGCGCGGCGCGGTCCGGGTCGATGGCCGCGAACATCGGCAGCGCCCGCCAGTCGATGCCGGCCTGGCTCAGGTACGCGGCCGCCATGCGCCATGGTTCGGTCACCGCCAGATCGCCACCGGGCTGCGGCGCCGGCAGCAGACCGCCGACGTGCCTGAGGTTGCCGACGGTGCCGCTGAAAGCTTCACCACCCCAGGTGGTGCCGTCGTCGCCGTAGCCCAGGCCGTCCAGGGCAATGCCGATGACGATTGTGTCCGGGTCGACGCTGTGTTCTGCTGCCACGGCCGCGACGTGGGCGCGGTGGTGCTGCACTCGCAGCAGCGGCACGCCGTGGACGGCGGCGAACCGCTCGGCGAACTGGGTGGACACGTAATCCGGGTGGGCGTCGCAGACCACCAGTTCGGGCCTCACTGCGAAGGCGCCCAACCAGTCGTCGAGCTCGGCGACGAAAGCGCGGTGGACCTGCGCGTGCGCCAAGTCCCCGAAGTACTGCGACGTCAGGATCTGTTCGGGGCGCAGGATGCTGAACGATGCCTTCAGGTCTGCGCCGACCGCAACGATGTGCGGTGCATGCACAGAGTGCGCGGAACCCGACCGTGCGAGCATCCGGGGAATCAACAGCGGCGAGGGAGTCTGGCCGCGTCCCCGACGCATGGGAATCAAGCCAGACTCACACTGGCGGTAGATGCTGTCGTCGACGCGGTGGCGGATCGCGCGATTGTTCGACAGGACCGCGTCGGCGAACCTGGGCAGTTCGCGCAGCGCCTGCTCGTCGTCGACGACCATCGGAGACCCACGCGGGTTCGCCGACGTGCAGATCACCGGTCCGCCGATACCGGCCAGCAGCAGGTGGTGCAGTGGACTGTTGGGCAGCATGACGCCCCACTCACCGAGCCCGGGGGCGATGTCGGGGTGTGCGATCCGGGCATGGTCGAGGACCGGCGTGATGACGATCGGAGCCTGGGACCCGGCCAGCGCGTCAGCTACCCGGTCGTCCACCGGCGCGTACTGGCGCAGCCCGGCCAGGTCCGCGAACATGACGGCGAACGGGCGGTCCCGCCTGGCCTTGCGTTGCCGCAACGTGGCGATGGTGTGTTGGTCGGCGCGCGCCATCAACTGGTAGCCGCCGACGCCTTTGACGGCCAAGATCGCGCCGCCGGCTAGCAGCCTGCGCGCGAGCGACAGGGCTTCGGGACCGTCGTGCTGGTCGTCGCCGACCACCAGTCGCAGCGCCGGTCCGCACTCGGGGCAGCTGATGGTCTGGGCCAGGAACCGGCGGTCCTCGACGTCGTCGTATTCGCCTTGGCACTCCCGGCACATCCCGAACGCATCCATTGACGTCGCCGGTCGATCGAACGGCAGCGACGCGGTGATGCTGAAGCGTGGTCCGCAGTCGGCGCAGGCGTTGAACGGGTACCCGAACCGCCGGTCGCCGATGGAGGTGACCTCCTGTACGCACCTGTCGCAGACCGCCAAGTCCGCGGTGATTTCGTCGACGCTGTCGCTGGAGTTGCTTGCTGTCACGGTCATGGACGTCGGCGGCTCGGCCTCGGCGCAGGATTCGGGAACCTCGTCGCTGGTGACGGATCGGATCCGCGCTTGGGGCGGCGCCTGGTCGGTGATGTCGGCGATGAAAGCCCTCAGCGTCTGGCTCGGGCCGTGGGCATCGATGACTACCCCGGCGGAGTCGTTCTTCACCGTGCCCACGACCCCGTGCGCCGCCGCCAGTCGGCAGATGAACGGCCGGAATCCGACTCCCTGCACGGTGCCAGTGACGACGATCCGCCAACGCATGGCGCCAACCTAGCAGCCGGCGCCTCGGAGCAGTCCGGGCGCAGAGCCCCGTCCCCGGCGACCGTTACAGCCAGCAGACCACGTCGAGGAGTTCGTTGTCGCCCGGGTGGGTTGTCATGATCTGTGCCAACCGGTCCAGATAGGTGCCGATCATTGCGAGCACTCGGGGAAGGCTCGCGTCGGACGCGAAGATGACTCCGCAATGGGAGCGTCCCTCGGCCTGCCAAGCCCTGGTGACGACAGCGAAGTCGGCCACGTTGTTGGTCAGCAGCGCTCGCCGCTGGCCTGCACACAAGGTCAGTAGGGTCTCGTCGTCTTCGGTGTGCCAGTCCAGCTCGAACGCCGTGACCACATCGAAGCCGCGGTCCCGAAGCCCGACAGCGATCGCCTTGGGGTAGTGGTGATCGAGGGCAAGCTTCACGCGAACGCGGCCTGCTCCCGCTCCCACCGCGCCCGTTCAGCGGCCTCGATGTCGGCGGCCCAGCGTGCGTCGGCGTCTACCTCCATCGGGAAGTCGGCGTAGTAAGACATCGCGGCTCGCACGTCGCGGAGCGGACGGTCAAGGGCGTCGGCCACCTGCTGGGCACCGGCGTCGGCGTCCTTGAGTTGCGCGACCACCTGCCGCACGAGCAGGCGAGTGCCCACGATCACCGGTTCGCGGCGCCCGGCCGCCCCGGTGCGAAACCGGATCAACGGGTGGTGCTCGGTTCGTAGCGCCTCGGCCAGCAGCCGGTCCGCCAGCGCATTGCGTGACTCGCCGCCTGAGGCAGCGGCCGCATCCAGCAGCTCCACCGTGCTTGCCGACAGCCGGAACGACCTCTGGATGGAGGGGGCGGCATCGGTCATAACTTACACAGTAT
>JBAXOQ010000043.1:0-19713 GCA_037133175.1 Actinomycetes bacterium | reverse complement strand
GGGCTAGTTCGCGGAACGGGCCGGGTTGGGCCATCAGCTCGGCGAAAGTGCCCATCTGGACGATCTTCCCGTCAGCCAACGCGATGATCCGGTCGGCGTGCTGGACCGTGGACAACCTATGGGCGATGACGATTCGGGTCACGCTCAGGTGGGACAACGAATCGGTCACAATGCGTTGGGTGACGTTGTCCAAAGCGCTGGTGGCCTCGTCGAACAGCAGCATGCGTGGATCGCCGGCCAGCGCTCGAGCGATGAGGATGCGCTGGCGTTGCCCGCCGGACAACGATCCGCTGCCGTCGGTCACCGTGGTCTCTAGTCCGAGCGGCATCGCCCGAACATCGTTCCCGATGGCCGCGGCGTCAAGCGCAGCCCAAATGGCCTTTGTGCTCAGTCGCCGTCCCATGTCGATGTTCTCGCCGATGGTTCCGCCGAGCAGGTCAGCGGACTGCAGAACCGCTCCGATCTGGCGTCGCAGCGCCGGGCGGTCCAGGGACGCGACATCCCGGCCATCAACCGCAACCACACCCGACACCGGTTCCTCCAGTCCGAGCAAGATGCGCAGCAGGGTGGTTTTGCCGCACCCGGACGGCCCGACGATCGCGACCTGTTCGCCGGGGTGGATGTGGAAGCTGATCCCGTCCAGCACCAGGGGTCCGTCCGACCGGTAGCCGAACACCACATCGGAGACCTGTACGTCGCCGGTGAGGATCCCGGGTGACTCGCCCTGACCTGGCTGTTCCGGAATCGCCTCCAGCACGGGTGCAACCTCGCGCAGTTGTGCCCGGGCGTTCATAGCCGCGCCGGCGGCGATCGTTGCTGCTGCTATGGCCACAGATGCCAGGCTGACTGCGGTCTGCGCGGTCACGAACGAGCCGAAACTTGCGTCAGAGGCTGCTGATACCCAGACCACGATGATTAGACCGACGACCGGCCAGGCCGAGGTCAGCACCATCTGAGCGGCGCCCAGGCGACGCAGGCGCAGGTCCGCCCTGGCCAGCACAGCTTGAGCTTGCGCCCACCGGCGGAATGCCCGCGACTGGGCGAGATAGATTCGCAGCACATTGACTCCGCGCAGAGTCTCGATCAACCGACCGTTGGCAGTGGCACCCGCGATCACCCGAAATTGGGACTGCTTGGCCTGCGCGCGGACGATCCACAGGCCGACCACAGACTGCACGATCAACAATGCGGTCACCGCGGCCAACAGCGCTGAGGTCGTCGTCGCAACGGCGGCTAACCCGCCGAGCACGGTCGCCGCGTCCAGTAACTGGTACAGGACGGTGTTCGGTAAGGCCCCGGAGGCCAGGTTCGGTGAGGTCAGTGCGACCAGTCGGCGCCCGAGGGGTCGCCCAGCGTGCCAGCGTGCGCGCAGACGGATCATGCGGTCCCAGACCACCATCGAAGCAGCGCTGACTGACCGGGTTCGTGCCCGCAGGATGCTCAACCCGCGCGCACTGCGCCACAACGTAGCTCCGATCTCGAGCAGTATCAGGCACAGCAGCAGCATCGTCAGCCGTAGCGGCCCAATCGTGCTTATCTGTCCGGCCAACTGACCGAGCACGTAGGGCGTGGCAAAGGCGGCCGCAGCGACCAGCGCCGTCAGTGCCAGGGTGCGCAGCGCGTCTGGCAGGATCCGGGACGAGGCCAGCCGGAGCAGTTTGGGCACCGTGCTGGGATTGCCCGGAATCAACGGGACCAATTGAACCGCTGTCTTGGGCAGCGAATCGGCGACCTCGGCGTCGACCGCCACCGGGATCGGCAGGCCGGCGGCATCGCGGGAGCCATTGGGGTCCTGCAGCCACCAACGGCGTCGGCGCCAGGTCAGCGCGATCCTCGACCCGGAGGACCGGCGTAGTAGCAGCGGCGGTCCCTCCGAACGCCACCAGTCATCGGTCAATCGCACGGTGCGGGGACGGGCGGCGCACGCCTCGGCGACGGCTTCGATCGGGTCGAGTCCGCGCCGAACCAGGTGCTCAGCCGACAGCTTGGTGGCATCGCTGACATCCAAGCCGACTGCTGCCGCCACGATCCATTCGGCCGCCAGTTCTCCGGTCGGGGTCGCGAGTTCGGCCAACCGCGGGGATACCGCGCCTGACAACTCCAGCACGCCGGCGGCGATGTTGTCTTCGTGGGTGGTGGCACCTGCTGCAATTCGGTCGGAACGAACCCGATCGGCCACCCTTCCGGATTCGGTCACGGCACTCAGCGCCAGTCGTCCCACCAGGTCCAAGCTGTCGGCCCACCCCTGCGCGGAACCCGGTGGATCGGCTTGGCTGATGGTGCAGCGCAGTCCGCTGGTGAGCCACACCCCGCGGGTCATCGGCAGCGCTGGGTCCCGGGTGCCAACGAGGGCCTGGCGGTGGCCGCAGTAGCGGGCTTCGCCCGAGGTGACGCGTAGCCACCCCGATACGGAGCGGTCCGCGGCCGCAATCGGTTCGATGGTGGCGGCCACGTTCTCACCAGGGGCCAGCCGAAGCGGGCCGTCGGTCGGCGCGGCGACGTGGTCCACCCAGCGTCCGGCATGGGAAGCATCGCCGACGACGCTTGCCCAACGCTCCAGCAGTCCGACGGACTCCGGGTCGTCGATCATGTCGGATACTGTGCGCAGCCGGACTGTGGCAGTCGGGAGTCCAGCCACCAGCAGTGTGGTTCCGTCGCCATCGGGATTGCAGCCGATGATTGCCTCGCCGACGCCGGCGGTGCTGACTGGCCGTCGACGGCCGTGCGCATCCACGGCGAAGGCCACCACGGTGCCGGCAGTCACTTCCACCACCTGTCCGATTGTCGGATGCAGAGTCTGCGATGCTGAAATGTTTCTGCTGGATTCCGAAATGGCTGTATCGGTCATTCGGTGCTCACCAGATCTGCATAAGTTCCGGACCGTGCCATGAGCGCCTCATGTGTCCCGCGTTCCACCACACGGCCTTGATCCAAGACGACGATCTCGTCACTGTCGCGGATCGTCGATAGCCGGTGTGCCACGACCAGACAGGTTGTTCCGCGTCGCCGGATCGCTGCGTCGATGAGTCTCTCGGTGGTGGGGTCGAGCGCACTGGTGGCTTCGTCGAGGACCAGGATGACGGGGTTGCGAGCCAGCGCCCGGGCGATCTCAAGGCGCTGGCGCTGGCCGCCGGAGAGGTCGGCGCCGCCCTCGGCGAGCATGGCGTCCAGACCGTCGCGCCGATCGGCAACGATATCGGTCAGCTGCGCGTCGGCGATAGCGGTCAGAATGTCGCTATCACTGATGGTCGGATCCCACAAGGTGATGTTGTCCCGGATGCTGGCGCTGAAGATCACCACGTCTTGGCTGACCATCGCCAACGAGTCGGCGAGCACTTCGGGAGCATGATCGCTGCGTCGTCGGCCATCGATTAGCAGCTCACCGGACCACGGGTGGTACAGGCCCAGAATCATCCGGGAGATCGTCGATTTGCCGCAGCCCGACGGTCCGACCAGGGCCACCCGGGCGCCAGGGGTGATGGTGACGCTGAAGTCGTGGATCACTGGGTCGCCGAGCCGCGAGTAGCCGAACGTCACATCAGTCAACTGCAGAGCGCCGATGAGGGTGCCCGGTGCCTCGGTTTGGCTCTGGGCCGGCCATTCCGGCTCGGTGTCCGTTACCAGGATGTCGTCCACTTGGTCGAGGGTGGCTCGCAGCATCTGCGCGTTGTCCAGCGCGATGACGATGGCTCCGACCGGCGCCAGCAGGACTCCGGCCAACGCCAGCACCGCCAGTAGGACGCCTGGGTCCAAGTAGCCCCGGCTGATTTGCAGCATGGCCACCCCGGCGATCACGATCAGCCCGATGCCGCGAGACGCGGTCAGCACCATGTTCAGCCCAAGTTGCCTCACGCCGGCGGACTGCTGGGCAGCTAGCAGTCGATTCTGGGCTGCGATGCCCCGAGCGATAATGCCGTCCTCGGATCCTGCGGCCTTGATTGACTCGATCTGGGTCAGTGCTGACGTGGCGACTGTGCCGACCTCGACCGTTCCGACGACCAGTCCGGCGGCGAGCTCGCGCCACACCTTGATGGTGCTGCGCATGCGCAGGGCGATGATGGCGACCACGATGAGGGCGACCACCCCGGTCGTCACGTCCACCAGGAACAGCGCGATCTCGGCGACCAGCGCGGTCAGTAAACCGGTGGTCACGGTGATCGTCAGTGACGACATCCCCTCGCTCAGGGTGTCGATCAGCAGTGCCCGCTGGGCGATCGCGGTGGCGCCGCGCTGGGCATGAAACGAGGCGGGCAGGTCCAACAGCCGTTGGACGACGGTGGCCTGAACCCGCAGGGATACTTTGGTCGCCAACCGGATGGACAGCACACCCTGCAATGACAGCAGCAGACTTTGGATCGCCAACGCGAGCAGCAGCCCGATCACGGCCCCGGCCGCTGCCAGCCCCACCAGGCCCGACAGCTCATTCCCGTATAGCTGCAGCATCTGTGGCACCAGCATCATCGGGACCAGCAGCAGCACCGCGATGACGGCTGCGGCCGCTGCCACCGGTCCTATTCGACCGGCCGCGTTGACGACGCGGCGTAGCGTCGATGGCCGCTGCCCGCCGGTCTGGAACGCCGGGCCCGGGGTGAGGGTGAGGGTCACTCCGGTGAAGGATCTGTCGAACTCGTCGTGGTCACAGGTGTACTGCCCGACGCCCGGATCGGAGATCTCCCAGCCGCGCCGCGACCAGCCCGAGACGACCACGAAATGGGTGAATCGCCAATTGACGATCAGCGGCAACTGCTCGGCCATCGTTCGCAGGTCCGACGGTTCGCAGAACTGTTCGCGGGCCTGCAGATCATAGGAGCGGGCAGCTTGCAGTGTGTTGTCCGTTGTGGCGCCGTCGCGCGACACCCCGGTGGCGATCCGCAGCTCGTCGAGCGGAACGAAACGGTTGTAGTGGGCCAGCACCATGCCCAGACAAGCTGCGCCGCATTCGGCGGACTCGGTCTGCAGCAGGCTAGGAACCTTTACCTTCGCCCGTGACTGGCTTGCCATGATCGCGCTCGCCCTCACAGTCCCAGCAGTCTGGAAAGCAACGTCCGTTCTGACAGCACGATCTGGGCCGAAACTGCGTCACCCGGGCGCAGGGGTGGATCTGCGGTGACGGTTACCATGATCACCTGGGTCTGCGAGGGCGGCTCGATCGCCAGTTCCTCGGCCGCCGCCAGGCCGGGAGTTGGGGCGGAGTCGACAGTGGTCAGTGTTCCGGTGCCTGTCTTTCCCGCTGCCGTCAGATTCACCTTCTGACCCACTTCCATTCCGGCGGAGTCGGCTTCGGGGACCTGGAGCAGCACCTGGGAGCCGCTGTTTGTCGGCAAGATTTGGGTCACCGCCTCATCCTTGATCACTGGTGTTCCGGCCCCGGCGATCTGCTGCCACACCTGTCCGGACACTGGGGCCAGCACTGTCATCGGTGAGCCGCTGTCGGCGAGACCGCGGGCGATGGGGTCGCCTGACTTGACTGAGGCGCCCTGGGCTACCAGTACCTCGGTGATGACGCCGTCGGCGGGACTGGGAGCCGTTCCGACACCTGGAGCTGCGACCGCGCGCCCGGTTGCAGCGATCGACTGAACCCGCACCGTGCTGCCTGCGTAGATCAGCGCCGCGATGATGACGATGGCGGTTCCGACGATGGCGATCCACATCCTCGGCGGAGTCAGCTGCAGCAGGTTGTCCAGCGACTTGGGAACGTCGAGTTGGCGCAGCGCCTGAGCTCGGAATCTGGGCGTTTCGGCTGTCTCGCTCTGCCCAGAATCACCTTCGACTATGTCGAAAATCTCGCCCATGATGTCGGACTTGCGCTTGATCGGCTCGTCATCTCGCGCCATGTCTTGACGATACTGCCGCGGCGGGTGCTGTGGCGCTTTGCGAAAGGTTCGGCTATCCGCCGTTGGTGGTCTGGACGTGGCTGGCGACGCTGCTGTGGGTGGTGGTGACTGGATCTGACCCGGTTAGCGACTGGGCTGCGTTCATGCCGAGACCCGCGACGATGAGCGTCGCGGCTACTCCGAGAGCGACTTTCGAGGGTTTGGGCACATGCATGGTGCTCTCTCCGATTGCAGACGAAGCGAACAGGACCGACCGATCGTAGCTCCCCGGGTGTTCCGTCGGTTCACCCCGGGTCGTGGGAGGACTCGGGAGTAGCGGGGGAGTTTGGCCGGTGCTGGCCGGGGTTGACTTGATAAGGCACGATTGTGTTATGGCAAGGAAGCTGTGGGTGGTGGCAGTTTGCGGCCTCTCGGCCGCTGGCCTGGCGGTGGCCGCAACTGCGGTCTCGCATTCGGCCTCCGCCGGGCAGGGGCCGGGGGTTGCGGGTTCGTCGGCAGAGGCAACAGAAGCAGTGCCGCAGGCCGCCCCAACGTCGACCGGTCCTTCGGTCGCTGCGTCCCCGAACCGTCCGTCCCCGACCAGTCCTGCGACGACCGGCCCTGCGACGACCGGCCCTGCGACGAATGGGGTACCCGCTGCCACTGCTCCGGCAGGCACCTGGTCGCTGGTCTACCAGGATGACTTCTCCGGTCCAGTCGTGGTCGGACCCAGGAACTCGCGCTGGCACTCCTACTCAGGGATGCCGGGTGGCAACCCGATGGGCCGGTGGGATCCCAACAACGTGGTCGTAGGCAATGGGCAGATGCTGCTCAAGACAACGCGCCAGGGATCGAGGTGGGTGACCGGTGGCGCCGGAAACCAGGTCACGCAGACCTATGGTCGTTGGCAGGTGCGCATGAAGATGCCGTACTCACCCGCCGTCAAGTTCGCGGTGTTGCTGTGGCCTACCGGCGATTGGCCACCCGAGATCGACTTCGCCGAACGCGGTGATCGGAATGGCTACAACGCTTATATGCACTGGGGAACACGCGCGGATCAGAAGCCCGGCCACAAGCTGCAGACGGCCGATCGACTCACCGGAATCGACATGAACCAATGGCACGACGTGGGGGTCAGCTGGCGACCGGGTCTGATCGAGTACACCGTAGACGGCCGGGTATGGGCGAGCGTGGCAGGAACGAACGTCCCCAACGAGCCGATGTGGTTGGCGATTCAGACTGAGGGCAAACAGTCGGCGACCGGATCAGATCCGCAGCCACCGGACATGCTTGTTTCCAACGTCAAGGTTTGGGCCTGGAGGGCCGCATGACCGCCATTGATGAGTACTTAGAAGACGTACCTGAACCACAGAAGAGCACGTTGCAGTCGCTGCGCCGCACTATCGCCGCCATCGTGCCGCAGGGTGAGGAGTGCATCAGCTACGGCATGCCGGCCTTCAAACTCGAGGGCAAGGCGGTTGCCGGCTTTGCGGCGTACAAGCGGCACTGCAGTTACTTCCCGCATAGCGGCGCGGTCCTTGAGGTGCTCGCTGATGATCTGCTCGACTACGACTGGAGCAAGGGAACGTTGAGATTCCCGGTAGACGCACCCCTGCCGCAGGAATTGGTCGTCAAACTGATCGATGTGCGGATTGCCGACATCGCGGCGAGGGGTTCGGGTAACCGTTGACTTGCTGCCCTGGCGGTTCGGGTTACTTGGGTTTGACCGCAGAGCCTTCAGGCTGTGAAATCGGACTTGCTGGCTCATTCAGTTCGGCCGCGATCAGCCCGCGGACGTAGGCCGTCAGATCGGTGGTGGTCATCGACTCGACGACCTGCAAAGGCACCTCTGGCAGCACCGTCACCGAGATCACGTGGCGGCCCTGTAGCACGAATCCGCGGGCCGGCAGCGCGTCGTGGGTTCCGCGAATGACCAGCGGAATGATGGGCGTGTGGGTGCTGCGGGCGAGTTCGAAAGCGCCGGGCTTGAAGTCGCGCATCTGCCCAGACTTGGAACGGGTTCCCTCCGGGAACATCATGATCGAGGAGCCCTGGTCGAGGGCCTGCTCGCACTTGCCCATCATCTCTTGCACGCTCTCGCGGTTGCCGCGCCTGAGTGGGATGTACTTGTTCAAGCTCATGTTCCAGCCCACCGCGGGGACCTTGAAGATCTCGGCCTTGGATACCCACTTGAAGTCTCGGAACAGCCGGAATAGCACGAGGATGTCCAGCAACGACAGGTGGTTGGCTACCAGGACGTAGGTTCCCTTGGGGTCGATCAACTCACGGTTCGAGATGCTCACGCGCCACACCGGATTGGTCCAGGTGTACAGCGAGGCCCAGAAGCAGGTGAACCGATGAAGGATGACCCGGCGCTTGTCGAACGGTGATGTCACCGCCCAGATGATCACAGCGATCGGGAACAGCAGTATCGAACTTAGGACGATGAACGTCCAGAACACCAAGGAACCGATTTGCCGCATCGTAGAAGAGTACAGGTCATCGTCGGTCGTGTCGATTGTCCGACTGCTGCGGTGTGGCGCTCCAGTCATCGGGCTTATGAGATCCTTCTCGCGGGGAGCTGATGTGAGGGCGCAGGAGGAGGAGGAGGCAGGCGTGATCGAAGGGCAGCGTAGTGGTGACCCGGTACCTCCGGAGCGTCGTTCCCTGCTGGTCGCCGGATTCTCCTCGGATGTGGTGTACGAGACCGACAAACAAGGCGTTATCCGGTGGATTACCCCGAGCGTCCTATCGGTCCTTGGCTTTGCGCCGGACACCCTTGTCGGAACCCAGGCGCGCCAACTCGTGCATCCAGATGATCTGCAGATGGTCAACGCGCTGCGTGCCCAGGTGTACGGGGGCGCTGAAGTCCCCGAGATGACGACCACCCGATTTCGCACAGCGGCAGGTAGCTACCGAACGATGTCCGTCCGGGCGCATCCGCTGATGGATGAATCCGGCTCGGTGACCGGGGCGGTGGTGGCCGTTCGAGATACCCACGAGGTCAATGCGGCGCTGCGTGCTTTGACGACCCTTTCCAAGGCCAACGGCGTCATGGTGCGCGCGACTGACGAGCAGACCCTTCTGCAGAGCATGTGCCAAACGGTCACCGAGGCTGGCGGCTATGCCTTCGCTTGGTATGGCCGACGGGTTGATGATGTGAACCAGTCTGTGCTCCCGGTCGCTTGGGCCGAGGAACACAAACACTACCTAGACTCGATCGAGGTCTCTTGGGGCGAAGGTCCGCTAGGCCTCGGTCCGACCGGGATGAGCATTCGCACTCGCACCACCCAGGTACGCAATAACCTCGGGGCGGACCCTCGTTACTCGCCCTGGGTGCAGGCCGCGGGCGCGTACGGTTTCAGTTGCTCCATCTCAATGCCAGTGATAGTCGATGGCGAGGTGGACGGAGCGCTGATGGTCTACTCGAAGCTACCAGGAACCTTCGATCATGATGCGCAGCTGCTGATGGAGGATTTGGCCGCAGATCTGGGTTACGGCCTTGCCAGATTAAGGGATGCCCGCCGACTCGCCCTGGCTCTGCGCAACAGCATCACCATGCTCTCCGCCGCAGTGGAGTCCCGCGATCCGTACACGGCTGGCCACCAGGGACAAGTGGCCAAGATCGCGAGCGCCATCGGTCTCGAAATGGGGTTGGACGAGGACTTGGTCGAGGGTCTGGCGATGGGGTCTTCGGTGCATGACATCGGCAAGATTGCGGTTCCGCACGCGATCTTGAACAAGCCCGGACGCCCGACGGCCGAGGAGTGGGCTGTGCTGCGCAGCCATCCCCAGGTTGGACGCGACATCGCCGGTGAATTCCCGTGGCCTTGGCCGATCGCCGAGATGATCTACCAACATCATGAGCGAATGGACGGTTCCGGTTATCCGCGTGGGCTGGTCGGAGAGCAGATTCTGTTGGAGGCCCGGATCATTGCTGTGGCCGACACTGTCGACGCCATCGCCCACGATCGGCCCTACCGCAAGGCACCCGGTCTGCAGGTGGCTTTCGAGGTGATCAGGCAGGGTCGGGGGACGCTGTTCGACGCCGAAGTCGTCGACGCCTTCTTCGGCGTGGTGCGGTCCGGCTTTGTCTTCCCTATCGCCGTGGACTGACAGGATCTGTTCCGCCAAGCTGAACCTGTTCAGTGAAGCCACTAGGCTCTTCGATCGTGAACATCTGCTTCATCGGGATGCGCGGGGCCGGCAAGTCGAACGTGTCGCGGCGGATCTCGGTTGCCACCAAGCGCAACGTGTTCTCGACCGACGCCCTGATCGAGTATGAGCAGGGGGGACGCTCGGTCGCCGACATAGTGCAGGGTTCAGTGGATGGTTGGCGGGTCTTCCGGGAGGCCGAGTTTGCGGTGGTGCAGAAGGTGACGAGGCTGGACGGCATCATTATTGATGCCGGTGGGGGCATCGTGGTCGATCTCGATGACAACGGGGATGAGGTATACAGCGAACGCAAAGTCGACTTGATCCGGGCAACCGGGCCGATCGTCTGGCTGACCGGGGACATTGCGCGGTTGGCCAACAAGGTCACGACGTCGGTATCGAGGCCGACCCTGAGCGACACTCAAACGATGATCGAGATCTCAAACCGGCGGTTGCCGTTCTACCGACGAGCGGCCGACCTCGCGATTGATATTGAGGGAAAGGCTCGCCCCGACATCGCGTTCGAGACCCTGGCCGCGCTTGTCTCAAGGTATCCCGAACTCGAAGTGGTGGTGTGATCGACGGTTCGCGTCCATGGACTTTCAGTCCGTAGGACGCAACAGCGCATCGAGCCAGCCGAAGGATCGCGCGTGATAGAGCAGCCGCGCACCCGACTCGCAGTGATCGCCAGCTCCCTCTGCGGAGGTGAAAGTAACGAACTCGTGTTCGCAGGTCAGCGCCGCGACCAACCGCGGCGCCGACGCACTGATGTCGTCGCCCTCGGCATTGCAGACGAAGGTCGGGCAAGTGATGCGTTCAGCGAAACCCTTGAGCGTGTACTCGCGCATGCCCATGACCAACGCCATCGGGTCGGCGGCGCCGTGGACCGCCATGCCGCGGCGAAGTGACCAGCCGGCGGTCGGTTCCTTCGCCGCGTGGGTGAGCATGTCGGCGATCGTCTTGCGGGCAAGGTGATTGTCCGATTCGACGCCCGAACGCAGCGGCTTGGGTAGCCGATCGAGAAACGCGTCGAACAAGTCGTAGGCCCCGCAATCGGCGATGCAGGCAGCGAGCCGGTGTTCGCCAGAAGCCGCCCGCGGGGCCAAGTACGCGCCCAAACTCAGCCCGATCAGCGCCAATCTGGCCGGATCCACATCCGGCCTGGTCAGCAAGAAGTCGACCACCGGTGGCAGCACGTTCTCCCAGTCGGGGCGCATCAGCAACCCCTGATCGACCAACGCCGCGCCCTGGCCAGGACCATCGAACATCAGCGCGTTGTAACCACGAGCCAGCGCCGCGGCGCCGTTGAAGAAATATGACTCCTCGACCGTGCTGTCGTAGCCGCCGATCAGAATCACCGTCGCTCGCGGTCGCGGATCGCTGTCGACAGCGAAGAAGTACCCCGGCAAGGAACCGCCCTCGAACGGGATGTGCACTACCTGTGGTGAGTGATCCATCAGTTCTGCGCCAGCGCGGAACGCTTGACGCTGGGCGGTCATCGACTCGGCGAAACGGGAATCGACCGGGGTTCCCATCAGCATCACTCCGGCGGTTCGCAAGTAGGTCGAGGCACGCCAATATGCAAGCCGGGCAGATTCGCGGTTTCCGTCCGACTCCTGCTCTCGGGCCAAAGCCAGTACTCGTTGTCCGGTGGTCGTCCACTGCTCATACCAACTGTCCAAGTTGGCTCCGTTGACCAGCCGAGCTGTCGCCAGCACCTCGCCGATATCAGCGCCTCCGTAGGCGGCGGCGCCCGCTGCCCTCAGCGTCTGCGCGTCCAGCAACTCGTCCTTCAGTGCGAAATGCGTCACTGTTCCTCCTGGGTTGGCTCGTGCTCGTCAGGTTTGGGCGCCGCTGATCATATGGAGCCCGGTAACCCTGACAGAAAACCCGGTTGGGGTGCAACCCCCGGCCGGGCCTGATGAGGTTGGCGCTACTGGTGCAGTGAATCTGGCCGCCGCCCGGGTGGTGGCGGGCGTCTGTGGGCAGAGCAAGTAGCATCCCGCCGCGCTAGGGTCGCAGTGACCGTCCGCGATGGCAGATCGAGGTGCCACCCATGCCTGCTTCCCCAACCAGGGCCAAGCGCCTGATGCTGGTGCTGGTGGTGGGTTCTTGTGGCCTGGTGATCGGCTTCGGTTACCTCAAGGGTATTCACTATTGCCTCGATGTGCTGTGGACGACGATCCCTGACGCTGTCTCGAACAAGTTCGCCGTCGGCGCCTACGCGGTGGTGATGACGACGCTCGGAGCGACTGCCGTCGCGTACCTGCGCAAGCGAACCGACGTGTTCGGCCATAGTCCGCTGGACGGATTGGAAGTCACCTTCGACCCGCTGCGGGTGTCCCTCATCGCGGTCGCTGCAGTCATCATCACGCTGTTGTCGGGCGCTGTGCTCGGGCCTGAGGCGGGCCTGATCGCCATAGGCACCGCCATCGGAACGTTCTTCCTGGACAGGTCTGGTTTGGGCAATGATGCCCGCAACCTGCTGGTCCGGGCCGGGGTGCTCGGTGCCTTGCTGGCTTTGGTCGTCCAACTGGGATTCGGGCGCACCATCAACATCACCACAGGGCCGCTGGACGTGGCCTGGATGAACTTGGTCGGCTCGATTCCGGTGGCGGCGACAGCAGCCCTGCTGATCGCAGTAGTACGCCTGGCCGCGTATCGGCTGCGCGGCCTAGCTGACGTCAAACCCCCGGTTGTGAGCCGGATAGCTGCGGTCGGACTGGCAGTTGGATTGATCGCTGTTGCTGGGGTGCTCGTGTCAGATGCGAATCCGAGGTTGATCCTGGGCTCCGGTGAGGGCTTCATGCTTGAGGTCATGGCGGTCTCTAGCGTGGGGACCGTGCTGGTCATAGTGCTGGCCAAATCGATCCTGTACTGCCTGTGCCTCGGCGGGGGCATTCGCGGTGGTCCGATCTTCCCAGCGATGTTCCTGGGTGCCGCGACCGGAACCGTCTTCACGCTGCTGCATATGCCGGGGGAAGCGACCGCTCTGGCCGCTTCGGGTGTGCTGGCGGGCACAACGGTCGGCATCGCCCTCGGCTGGCGGGCGCTGATCATTGGTGGTGTGGTGATCGGTTTGTTACTGGGCAGTTGGCTGCTGATCGCTCCGTCGATCGTCGGTTTGGTGGTGGGTCGGGTGGTCGGCGGAGCACTCAAACACGTTCCCGGGGTAGGACCGGTTCCTGATCGAGATACGCCGGCGACGGACCCGAGCAGTGCGGTTGCCTAACGAAATGCGGATCGTGTCCGTTTGTGTGCCTTGACCGCAACAGGCCAGACCTGCGTGAAATCTGCCCGCAGAGACCGTTCGTCTAGGAGTTCGTTCGCCGATAGCATTCCGAGTGCGAAGCAGCAGGCTCGATCGGCATCAGGCTGGGTCGCCAACTGCTCGAGTGTCATCTGCGCCACGTTGGCATCATGGGTGTCGCCCAGCACGTTGGTGATTCGAGACATCGCATGAGCGAAATCGTCCACTCGCCCACCGAAGATTGGGGCGAGGAACTCGGCGGCGTATCGCGTTCGCTTGGCGGCGATCCGAGCCTTATGCCAGTCGCGGGCCGGACTGTCGCGATTGAGGTCCGCGACGATTCGATTCAACGACCGCCAGGATTTCTCGAATAGCGGCGGCAGTGCCTTGGAGCACGGCTCGCGTGCTGCCTTGGTCAGTTGTGGGCGCTTCACCGCAGCAGCCAGCGCATCGATGAGTTCCTGGTGGCGGGGTGAGTCCAGACTCGCCAACGACTCGGTTCGGGCCAATCGCAGCCTGGCGGACAGGGTTTCGTTCACGACTCGCCTGGCCAGTTCGCGCTGCGCCTCGGGCAGGTCCGCGATGTGAGCGGTCAGTCGGTCGAGCAGTACCTCGGTGTCCCGCGCCAGTCCGAGGTCGTCCGCGGCCCAATCCAATTCGGTGCGCAAGTGGGTCGCCCAAGTGCGGTCAACGAGTGGCGAGAAAACCTGCAGGCTGCTGCGTAGTTGGCGGGCGGCAACTCGCATCTGGTGAACCGCGTCTGGTTCATCACGGCGTACACGAGCATCTTGATCTATGAAAGCGCTGACATGGTGCGCCAAATGGGCTCGTATGGCGTCGCCAGCAGCATCGCGCTTGTGCACCCGCGTCGCGCGCACCTCAGCAGCCACTGGCTCAGCCCCCATGGGTCAAGTCTAGATCCGAAAGCTCGGCCTGGGTACCACTCATGGGTGCCTGGTTGCTGTTCTGGCGGACATCGCCGCCCGGCGGGCGACACAATGCGAACTACCTTTTCGCGACGATCAAAGGAGATGCCCGTGACAGCCAGAATCAGTGCGGTGGATTCAGGGTTCCTCGATGCCGAGACCGGCGACACGCCGTCCGTGACGATCGGCGCCTGCATGATTGTCGATGGTCAAGCGCCGGAGTTGTCGGCCATTCGGGAGTTGATCAGATCCCGGCGGACGTCGGTGTCTCGGTTGTTCCAGCGGTTGGAGCGCTCCTCGGTCGCCGAAGTGAACCGCGCCAAATGGGTCGACGATGAGCCGGATCTGGAGTATCACGTGGCCGCCGGTGAGATCGGTGACGATCCGCGCGGACTGAACGGGGCTGTCGCCAAACTGATGGAGCGGCAGCTGGATCGGGATCGTCCGTTGTGGGAGGCGACCGTCTTCGCGGCACTGAACGAGCCTGACAAATGGGCCATTGTCTGGCGGCTGCATCACACCATCGCTGACGGCCAAGGTGCAAGCATGCTGATCGGCAATCTGTGCGAGCTCAGCGCCGAAGGCGGAATCACCCTGACCGATTTCATGATCAACGAAGCCAGGGTGCAGCTGGACCCGCTTCAGTCCCCGCAGGACCCGGCCGGTCCGATGGCCGACGGGATGGACGAGGTGACGGTTGGCGCGGCGCTGAAGACCGCGCTCGAGGGCCTGAACGCCTCAGCGGCCAAGATTCGTCAGGCCGCCGCGCTGGTGCCGAACACCGTTCGCTCGTTGCTGGACTTCGCGCCCCACACGCCGTCGGAGTTGACCGGGGTGCCAACTCACGGTCGATCCTGGGCGGCGCTTGAGGGGTCGCTCGCCGCCGCCAAGACCGTCGGACACGCGCTGGACAGCACAGTCAACGATGTCATCCTGGCGGCAGTCGCGTTGGGCTTTCGGGCTGTGCTCCAGAGCAGGGGGACTGACACGACCGGCATGTTCGTGCGCTTCCTGATGCCGGTGAGTCTGCGCGATCCGCGGGATGCGACCTCCAACAACCAGGTGACCATCTTGCCGGTGGTGCTGCCGTTGGACGCCGACGATCCGCGCGCGCTGATCGAGGCCGTCCATGCATCCACGTCGACCGGCCTGCACAGTCTGTCTCCACAGATCAGCGACGGACTCGTCGGTCTGGCGACCCGGTTCGTGCCGAATCTGCTGCAGGAAGCTGTCGCGGGGCAGGCCGGACACATCTTGGGCTACTTCGGCGACACCTGCGTGACGAATGTGCGCGGACCTCAGATGCCGATCTACTTCATGGGCCAGCAGATCAGTGCCCAGTACCCGGTGCTGCCGATCGCGGCGCCGCTGCGTCTCGGCGTGGCCATCAGCTCACTCACCGGACGCTTGCAGATCACGGTCACTGGAGATGACCAGTCCTGGGACGAAGTCGAACTGCTGGCGGCCACCATCGCCGAGAGCTTGGAGCAGATGGCCGCTGGCTAGTCCGCTGTCGCTCGTTACCCTGCTGACGTGACTTCGTTGCTGTTCGGGCTCTCGCTCGGCCTGGCGGCCGGGGTCAGTCCGGGGCCGCTACTGGTGCTCGTGGCGACGACCACTCTGCGGTCCGGTTGGCGGGCCGGGGTCGCTGTCGCCTGCGCGCCGCTGCTGACCGATGTGTTCATTGTCGCCGCCGTGCTGCTGGTTCTGGATTATCTGCCGACCGAAGCCTTGTCGCTCCTCGGTGTTGGCGGAGGGCTCTTTGTGATCTACCTCGGTGTGCAAACCGTCAGCGAGGCGCGTACCGCGACTCTGGCGGCCGCCTCGGGTGGCGGCGAGCCGACAGCGGCGAAATCTTTCGGTCAGGCCGTGTTCGTGAACCTGGTTAGCCCGCACCCCTGGATTGCTTGGGCAACCGCACTCGGACCGCTGACGGTGGCGACGTTCAACCGCAGTGCCGGGGCCGCGGTCGCGTTGGTGGTCGGGTTCTATGCCGCGCTTGTCGGCGTGAAAGTGCTGGTCGCGGTGGGGGTCGGCAGCGCCCGGCACCGGCTTACTGACGGCGGCTACCGAATCGCGCTAGTCGGTGCTGGGGTGCTGCTGTTGCTGGTCGGTGTGGTGTTGATCATTGAGTTCGGGCTGGCACTGGTATCGCAGCTATCCTGAGGGCAGGATGGCGCGAGGGGGTTGGACGCGAGGGGGTTGGACGTGGACAGCAGTCGCTCGTGCAGCCTTGGACGGTCGTGCGGCCGCAGTCGGTCCGTGATCATTTCGGTGCTGTTGGGCGTCACGCTGTTTGTGCTGACAGCGTGCGTGAGTCGATCCGGTCAGCAGACGCCAACCGGTTCCACTGCCAGACCTACCGTCTTGTTCATCACCGCGCACCCCGACGACGAGACAATGTTCGGTCTGAGCCGATTCGTTGAGCGTGGTTGGACGGTGGACATAGCGCTGGTCACCAACGGCGAGTCGGGGCAGGTCGTCGAGGCGATCCGCACGAAGCCCAAGGCCGACGGTGATTCGCTGTTCGAGCGGCTACCTGGACCTCGGACCGCGGTGGTGACAACGCCGCCGGACGGTGTACCGGGTCGGTCGGTGCTCACGCCGACGGACCTTGCGACGGTGCGACAGAGTGAATTTCTGGATTCGATGGGCAGGCAGGGCGTCAGTCGCGTGTACTTGTTGTCAGGTCCGACGTCGCCGGCCTTTGAAGACTCCTGGGATAACGGAGTCCGTAACTGGGACGTCTCCCGGCTTCGGGTCCAGTTGTTGCGGATCGATGAGCAGGTCGATCCGGACGTGATCATCACGTTGAATCCGGGCGAGACGTGGGCCCATCCGCAGCATCAGGGACTCGGGAAGATCGTCACGGCGATGTGGAACGCCGGTGAGCTGACCTCACCGGATGCGACTCGCCCCGCGTTGTACGGCATCCGAGAGATCGGCTGGTACCAGCAGTCGGTCGTGCCGCAGACCGGCGACGAGCAGTTCGACCGCACGATATTCTCGCCGGTGCTCGGTCGAACCTATGCCGACTACTGGAGTTGGGTGACCTCGTCGTACGTCAGTCAGGGCTCCCACCCGGTGTGGTTTGCCGCCCGAGTCGGGACCGGTTTCCTGCCCGGCTACAAACAGGTGGATGTCATCCGGCGACTCGTTGACGTGCCGCCGGATCAGACCCTCACCGCGCTGTTCGCGAAGTACCCGCCGGACGCGAGCTTGGCCACCAAGCCTGGTTTGCCGCAGGTTATCCGGGTGTGGGAGGTCACGCCAGCGTCTGGCTGAGAGTCGCCCGGCCCCCGCCCACTGCCAAAGTCGCGGTGGCGCCGAGCACCCAGGCCATTTGCGGGGGCAGATGCCCGATGTCCGCGTCGTAAACCACCGGCACGGCCAGTCCGGCGAGCGCGTCATTCGCCGCGTCGCGGACGGTGAAGCCGCTGACCTGCTCGGCACCTGTGCGACCCAGAACAATCATCGAGGCGCTGTCGAACCAGCCTGCTCCGCGCAGGTCCCACAGCGCACGCGCGTACTGGGCAGTGTTGAAGTCGGCAGCATCCAGCGCAATGATCAACTTATCCGGGCTGACACGGCGGGCAAACGCTCGGACATCGCCGAACCGGGATCCGGCAAGCGGCGCCAGCACGTCGATGGTGCCGGCGATGATTCGGCCGCTGGCGGTCACCGTGTAGCCGGGATCGCCTTCGTGGCCGAGGATCTTCCAACGCGACGGCGTCTTCAGCTCGAAAGTGGTGGCCGTCGGGTGCTTGGCCCAGTCGACGTCGGAGCTCTGGTACGCCGTCGCCGAGGTCTGCTGGAAGTTTGACCCGGCCGGCAACGACACCACGTCGGGCCACCACTTCAGACCCGGCGCCGGTGGATTGATCGGCGTCTCCAACAGGTTGCTGCCGTCCAGCGAAGCAGTGCCGGTGTTGAGCAGGTAGGGCACTTGGAACGTGCTCAGGTCCGAGTAGCCGACAACCCAGGGCGGCTGCGCCGTGCGCAGCGCGGTCCAGTCCAACAGAGGCAGGATGTCGATGAGCAACTCGCCGCCCCACGGTGGCAGCACGACGTCAACTTCTGGATTCGTCAGTAGCGACTGCAGCGCGGCCGCGCGCTCGGGTGCGGGAGCGCTGACGATGGCGTCGGACACGATGGGTCCGGCGATGATGAGTCGATAGCCGCGCTGACGCAGGAAGTTCACCGCGAACTCATACCTGGCCGCTACTGCCTTCGGCACCCCGGCTGACGGAGCACAGATTCCGATCGTGCCGCCGCTTGGTAATGCGGCCGGGAACCGCACGGCGGAGGTCGGGTTGGAACAGCTCGCGAGGGTCAAGCCACCGAAGACCGAGGTCCCGGCAACTGCTGCGGTCGCGACCAGCAAGTCCCGGCGGGTGAAGCTTGGACCCAGGTTGGCCATGGGCCCAGGCTAGTGCCGATGGACGTCTGAGATCAGTTCTTGACCGTAACCTTGCCGGACCACGGTGTGAACGGGCCCCAGCCGATCGCGTTGTGAGCCACCACCGAGCAGCGGTACTTCCCGGTCTTGCGGATCTTCACACTGATAGGGCTGCGGCTCCTGAGCGCGGTCCGGACCTTGGGGCCTTTGCACCTGACCTGATATGCATCGATCGGCAGGCCCCCGTTGGTTCCGGCACGGAACCACACTTTGATCAGCTTCTTGCCGACCTTCAGCTTGACGATTCTGGGAGCTCCGGGAATGGTGTTCGGTGGGATCGGGGCGGCCGGGACGACCGGCGCCGACAGGGTCGAAGGTGCGGCTGAGCCGATGGCGTTGGAGGCGATGACGGTGAAGGTGTAGGCCTGTCCGTTGATTAAGCCGCCGATGGTGCAGTTGGTGGCCGGCGGGGCACCAGTCACCACGCAGGACGCGCCACCGGGCGACGCGGTCACTGTGTACGAGACGATGGGGCTGCCGCCGTCAGAGGCCGGTGCCGTCCAGTACACCCCCGCGATGCTGTTCCCGGCCAGGGCCACGACGGCCAGTACCTGAGATGGCGCCTGTGGCGCTTTTGGTGTGACCGGCGTGGTGGGTGTTGAAGGGGTTCCGTCGCCAACCTCGTTCGTGGCGCTCACCGTGATCGTGTAGGCGGTGCCGTTGGTCAAGCCGGTGATGGTGCACCCGGTGGCCGGCGGGGTTCCGGTCACGGTGCAGGTCTTACCGCCGGGGTTGGCGGTGGCCGTGTAGCTGGTGATCGGGCTGCCACCGGTGTCGGCCGGGGCGGTCCAGGTGACGGCGGCCTGTGCGTTCGCTGGCGTTGCGTTGACCGCCGTCGGTGGTCCGGGGGTGGTGCGGGGGGTGGCGGCGGTCGAGGTGCTCGGGGCCGAGTCTCCGGCGGTGTTGTGGGAGGTGGCGGTGATCGTGTAGGCCTGCCCGTTGGTTAGGCCGGTGATGGTGCAGCCGGTGGCCGGTGGGGTGCCTGTCACGGTGCAGGTCTTGGCGCCGGGGTTGGCGGTGGCGGTGTAGCTGGTGATCGGGCTGCCGCCGGTGTTCGCCGGGGCGGTCCAGGACACCTGGATGCCGGAGATTTCGGGGGTTGCGTTGACC
>JBAXOQ010000042.1:0-20061 GCA_037133175.1 Actinomycetes bacterium | reverse complement strand
ACAACTGTAGAGCCCTCAAACACAAAAACATAAGTTATTTCTTCGCGCGCCCTAAGGAGCTGCGGGTTCTCACCCGTGACGGTCGAAAGTTGGTCGTGAGTTTGCTGGCTTTGGCCTGCTGCTCGGTGGAAGCCGCAGATGCCCTGGCCGGTCTGCCTTCGCTGTGGCCCGAGTCACAGCAATTCGGGCCGGACGATGAGGTACTGCGCGTCCTGGTGGTGGCGGGAACGGTCACGACGGGGGCCGCGCGGCTGGTTCAGGAGGCGCTAGCAGCGCTGCCAGAACCGCGGGCGGTTGTCGCATTTGGCGTGTGCACCATCTCAGGTGGGCCGTATTGGGACTCGTATTCGGTAGTTCCCGGAATTGGTGAATTGGTCCCGGTCGACGTGTTCGTACCGGGTTGTCCGCCGCATCCGCAGGACTTGCATGCGGCCCTTGATCAGCTCGCCAACCGGGCCTGGCAGACCGATGCCCACCCAGCGAATGGACTGCAGTGGTGAGCCGCGTCGAGCAAGTCCTTCCGAGCAGCGTGGCAGTGCCAGCAGAACAGTGGACTCGCGAACTTGAACGGCTGCGCCGCTGTGGTCACACCTACTTCGACTTCCTGGCCGCCACCGATCTTGGGGAAGGCGACGTTGAGGTGGTGGTCCACCTAATGACGCCCGACGCAGCTGATCGCGTGCTGGTCAGAACAGCGGTTCCTGCCGGGCAGGCGTTGGCGTCGCTGGCGGGACTGTTCCCGGCGGCGGTCTGGCACGAACGGGAGGCGCACGAGTTCGTCGGGTTGGCCTTCGACGGGAATCCTGGGTTGGATCCGCTGCTGCTGCCCGCGGGTTCGGGTCATCCGCTGCGCAGATCCTGGCCGCTGCGGGCCCGATTGGACGCCGTGTGGCCAGGTGCAGGGGAGCCGGCTACGCAGGCAGACGCGTCGGCCGCAGCCACTGGCGGTCGCACTCGGCCCACGCCCGGCGTCAGCGCCAGCTGGCTTGCCCTAGATGCGGTTTCCGAGGTTACCGATGACTGACCGGGCAGCCGTCAGGACGCCGACGTCACGCCGACGCGGGGCCATCGCGCTGATCCCCGAGGCCTGTACCAGCTGCATGATCTGTGTCCGAGATTGTCCTGCGTGGTGCATCTCGCTGCGGGCAGAGCGCATCAGGGACGCCAACGAGTCCCGCCGCACCCGGTCAAAATTGGTGCTGGCGAGCTTCGATATCGACTTCGGCTTGTGCATGGACTGCGGGATCTGCGTTGACGTATGCCCGACTGACGCGCTGCTGTGGGTTCCGGCGAAGTTGGCGCCAGCGGTTTCGCCGAGCGGTCTGGCGGCAGGCATGCTGACCTTGTCTGCCCTGGTGGATTCTTAACCGCCTTTGCTCCCCAAAAGCCGTCTTCCCGGCCTGTTTCGGCCGTTTTGGGCGGCTTTTGGGGAGCAAAGGCGGGTGACTTAGCGGTAGTTGACGAACTGCACCGGGAAGTCCAGGTCCGCGCCGCGCACCAGAGTCTGAACTGCCTGCAGGTCATCGCGCGACTTGGATGACACCCGCAATTCGTCACCCTGGATCTGCACCTTGGCCCCCTTGGGGCCTTCGTCGCGGATCAGCTTGCCGACCTTCTTCGCCTGTTCGGTGGTGATGCCGTCGGTGAACGTGCCATTGATCTTGGTTTCCTTGCCGGACTGACGCGGCTCGTCGGCTTTGAAAGCCTTCAGTGAGATCTGCCGCTTGACGATCTTGTCCCGGAACACCTCCAGCGCGGCTTTCGCCCGGTCTTCGGTCCCTGCGCTGATCTCGACTCCGAGTTCGCCCTTCCAGACGATCGCTGCACCCGTGTTCTTGAAGTCGAACCGCTGCGATAGCTCTTTGGCAGCCTGGTTCAAGGCGTTATCCACCTCCTGCCGGTCGATTTTGCTGACGATGTCGAAACTGCTGTCGGCCATGGGTGCTCCTTGGGTCAGGTCGGGCAGAGGTCGGCGGCGGCGCCGGTCCACATTGTAGGGAGAGGGCAGGTGGCAGTCCTTCGGTTCCTCACCTCTGTGCCCATCACAGTCCGATCTGTGCCCATCACAGTCCGAACAGCGAGAAGATCTCCTCTCGCGACAAGGTGGCAGTCAAGTCCAGGGAGACATCGTCGACGATTGTGTCGAAGAGTTGTTGCTTGCTCCGCAGGATCTGGTCGATGCGTTCTTCGACCGTGTTCTCGATCGTGTACCGGTAACACGTAACTGGGGCTTGCTGTCCCAGCCGATGTGACCGATCCTCGGCTTGGCGTTCGATCGCCGGGTTCCACCACCTGTCCATGTGGAAGACGTAGGAGGCGTCCTGCAGGTTCAGCCCGAAAGCCCCCGCCCGCAACGACAGAACCAACGCCTGGCGTTCGCGGTCAGCCTTGAACTCGGCGGTGACGCGGTCGCGATCGTCGGTGGATAGCGCCCCCGTGAACGACAGCGGCCGGAAGGCCGCCAACCGGGCGGCGACGGCCTCGACGCCGAACCGATCGTCGGTGAACTGAGAGAAGACCAGGGCGCGGTGGCCTTCGGCGACGAGGGCCGTCAGACGCATGCTGATGTCGTCGAGCTTGACCGAGGCTCGGGTGACCGGGTCGAAGTTGCATACCTGCTTGAGGCGCGTGATCAGTTCCAGCACGTTGGCGACCCGGATGTCGGGCCCCATCGCTCGCAGTCTGATCAGACCGAGTTGCTGGACCCGATCGTAGGATTCGCGCTGCGAGCCCGTCATCTCAAGCGGGACATCGATGATCCGCTTCGGGGGCAGGTCCTTGAGTACGTCGGCCTTGCGGCGCCGCAGTTGAAGTTCGGCGTGCCGATCAAACAAGTTCCAGGTTCTGCTGCGGGTAGATACGGGGTCGACGAAATCCAGGATGGACGACAGGTCTTCGATCCTGTTCTCCAGCGGAGTTCCGGTGAGCGCCCAGGACCGTGTGCGGTTGAGCGACTTGATTCGTCCGCTTATCTCAACCTGTCGATTCTTGATCTTCTGTGCCTCGTCGAGGACCACGATGTCCCAGTGTCGGGTCTGGGGCGGCGAGGCCGATCCAGATTCCAAGTCCGATCGCAGCGTCTCGTAGCTGACGATCACGACGTTGGCATCCGAGCGCCATTGCCACGCGCGGTCGCGGACCGCCCCTCTGATGACGATCGCGCTCAGATCTGGAGCCCACACCCGAAGCTCGCGGCGCCATTGGGTCGTCAGGCTCGCCGGAACGACGATAAGGACGGCTTTCGCCAACCCGCGAGCAGCCAGCACCCGGATGGCCACGATGGCCTGCACGGTCTTGCCCAGTCCCATGTCGTCGGCGAGCAGCAGGTTGGGCCCGGCCAGCAGCGCTAGCACACCATTGAGCTGGTAAGGAAGTAGATCCCAAGCCCATTGTTGCTCGGCGGGTGAAAGCGACTGGTCCGCCACGGAGGTGGCCAGCGTCCGCGGGTGGAGTCCGGAGGCGACGACCTCGGAGGGTACGGGTCGGGCTTCGCCCGAGGCGGCCACGGTCCGATCCCTACCAGTAGGTTCCCGGGCTGTCTTGCTGCCCCTGTGGGTCGACGTCTTCGGTTGCCGTCGGGAGTTCGAGGTCCTGATCTTCCGTGTAGGTCGTCTGCAGTTCCTCCTCCTCCAGTTCAGCAGTCTGCCCGGGATAGAGCCGAGCGATGTCCCATTCGTTGATCCAGCGGCGAACGAATGACCGCATGGCCCGGCGGGTCGTCAGTTCCGCGGTCTCGACGTCGGGCGGCGACCAGCCGTAGGCCGTCGCATGGATCTGCTTGAGCCGGGAGTAAGTTTGGTCGAGAGTGTGCTGGTTGGGTGCAGCCAGCGGGATCGCATCTCGGCGGATGGTCCGCATCCCGGTTTCAGCACGCGAGGCTACCCCCAGATATTCGTCCGTGCCCTTCGATCGGAGTTTGGGCACGATGTAGTCCGAATCGTGCTTTTGCTGAAGTACAGCCAGGTCGAAGTCGTCTGTGATGGCGGCGGCTGTGACCAGGCCCGGAATCATTTCGGTCTCGACCTGCCCCATCCACTTCGCCAGTTCCGCGTAGGCGCGACCTCGCTGGAGTAGCGAGTACCGCCCGATCAGCTCTACCTCGTCGATCAGAATCACCCAGCCGGCGTACCCGGCTGCGGCAAATAGTCTGGACAGGAATAGGAAGCGCTGTTTGGCCAATTGCTTGAGAGGAATCGTCTTGATCAGGTAGTTCAGGTTGCCGCCACACTCCCGCAGCGCGCGCCGAATCTCGACGACCGACAGGTTCTCGCCAGCCCAATACCCGACCACTTTCTCGATCAGCTCGGGGTCACCCTTGAGTCGTTCGTGGATAAACAGGGTCGCAGGAAACGTTTGACCCAACCCGTTGTAGTCAGCGTTCGCCCACAGGTAGAAGTCGGCATACTCGGGCGAACCGGTGTCGAGTTGGTGGGCCACCTCCGCCACTGCTGCGCCGTTGAGTCCTGGGACCTGGGCGCTCTCGACCGCGGCTTTGAGCATTTTGGCGGGATCGGATAGTGGCGTTTCCTTGCTGACCACGATGCGGCTGCACACGAAGTTCCGACTCAGTGCGAGATGCTGGAAGTACTCAAGGACGTGACTCTTACCGGATCCAAAACCCCCGGAAAGTAGCGTTCCGCCAGCTTGCTCGCCGCGTTCTCGACGCTCTGCTACCTGTCCGAGTTGCTCCAGGAACCTTTGTTCGGCGGCGTTTTGGCTGCAGCCAAGCACAGATACCGCGTCCCGGTTGGGGACGCCACTGCGCAGAGCCTCCAGTGCTCGCCAGCAATCCATTTTCTGCAGTTCGTCGTTCATGCGAACGTGACCTCCTCGAACTGAGGGTCAAGCCGCATCAGCGATGCCATCGGATTGACCAGTCGTCGGTCTCTGACCTCGTCGTACACCCGGAACTTCAACGCCTCGTAGGCTCCCATTCCGCGTCCCCCTGATTCTGAGTCGAGGAACTCCGAACTCGGCAGGACGACCATCAGGACCGCCGCCAGTCGGTCGGTCGAGTCGATGAATTGGCGTAACACCTCGTAGGAGTCCAGCAACGTGAGTTTGGTGTAGAAAAGGCCCGTCTCGGGTCGGCGGGGGAGGGTGAGTGAGGCGGTGTCGAGGATGACGACGGTGCCGTTCCATCCGTTGGACCGAACCCAGGCGAAGAGCGATTCGAGCAGGAAGCGTGCGTTGTTGCGATTGATTCGGGAGAAGATTCCGTACGGTTTCACGGCTGAGATCAGTCGGTTCTCACCGGTTATCCATTCCAACACGGCCGCTCTCTTGGCGGCTCCTTCCTCACCGCCGAGCAGTTCTGCCAGGCAGAATTGCATCATCGCCACGCGGAAGTCCTTTGCCAGCGAAGGGTCCCGGTAGACGGTGCGACTCAACCGGCCTCGCAACTCGTTCAGCAGCATCTCGCCGTCGGTGTCGTTCAATTCCGAGATGCTTTGCAGGAGCGAATCACCCGGGTCCTCTGTAAGCCGGTACCCCTCGTGGCGCGCCTGGGCGATAACGTAGTTGCGGGCCAGCCCTTGCCACGGGATTTGCTTCGCTATGGCGAAAAAGACCTGGTCGATCATGTGAAAGCGAGTGATCGAGGCGTCGACTTGCACAGGCATGAAGCGATGGCGCGCTGCCGCTTCCACCAGTGACCCGATCATTTCGTCTCGGTCGGTGTCGCCGAGCGGGACAGCGAACTTGATCGACGCTCCGCCGTCGGCAATGAAGTCCTGCAGGTAGTTCGCCTCCATGAACGACACCCAGTCCGGCGGCCTCATCCCGATTGCCATCAGTTCACCTCCGAGAATCTGATCCCGAAGTAGTTGATTGTCTCGCCTTCGGCGGAAACGAACGACAGGACGCCGCGCGCCGACTTGGTGCCGGTGCTGGCCGGTAGAGAGTAGGAAATGCCCGAGCGGGTTCGGGTGACATCACTGATATCCAGCGTGTAGAGATCTCTCGTGAAATCAGGTTTCGCATACTCTTTTCTGGCGGCCGGCAACATCGTCAATGCGTCGTACACCTTTGTTAGCGCGACCGTTTCGTCCAGCGAGCCCCCGGTAACGAGTCGGTAGGCATGGTGGAGGATCTCCAGGAACTGTTCGGGCTTCGTCGAGGGCTTCTTCTGCTGGTTCGCCAAGAGCAACATGACCAGTCGCGACGGCCGCAGGATTGGCACCCGCTTTCGGTCGATCTCCATCACCCGGGCGATCGGTAGGACTTTCAATAATGATGGATATGCGACGAGGCGATCGTCTTGGCGGCGGACGACCAGACCAGCTTCTTGTGCCTGGTCAATCAACTCTTGTTCATAGTGGTGTGTCAGGTAGTCCTCGATGTCCTGATCGGACAGGTGCCAGGACGATTTCGCATTGCTGACATCCTGGCGAAACGTCGAACTGGTCTCGCCGAGTCTCTCGAGCAATCGCTGGATTTTGGGGATGTCCCCGAGTTGGGCCGCCCTCTGCAGTTGTTTGGCCACGCTCGACATGGCGGTTGCGGACTTCGCGGCAGTGGCGGCAGCGTTTTCCACCGATGCAAATGCGGTCTCGAGACTCTCCGATGTTGACATGGCAGGACAGTATCTGACCGGTCGGACAACGCGACTTGGACGTCGTCGAGGTCGCACGGTGAGTAGGCGCCGCATCAGTAGACCGGCGAGGATTCCCTGGGGGTGACAGGCCCGCAGCAGCGAGGGTTTCGGCCGATTCCCGCGGGTACGCAAGTACGTCGGCGCGGGTGGCTGCTCCTGGTGCACCTAGGAGCTTGTATCCTTCACACGCACCACATGGCAGTCACAATGGCGGATTGCCCGAGCGGCCAATGGGAGCGGACTGTAAATCCGTCGGCTTATGCCTCCGAAGGTTCGAATCCTTCATCCGCCACGAAAGGCCCGGAAGTCCCTGATACCAGGGGCTTCCGGGCCTTTTCAATGTGCCAGGAGGGGGTCAATGCAGCGCCAAGACTGCGACGTCATTTGGGGTCCACTCCGGTCCCACTCCGGTCGGGTTCTGGAGAACGCTTGCTTGCAGCCCTCCTTACCACTGGTTTTGCAGGCGTTGGAGTGACCGGAGTGAACTCAGTGACGTCCGTCGTCTCGACATCCTCCGCAGGTTTCACGACAGTGGCGGAGTGGGCGTCAAGTGCTCGCTTTTCCAGCATCGTGGCCCACGCTTCATCAACGTGCCGACGCAGGCTTTGACTGTCGTCGGGGAAGTAGGCCGCGTAGTGCATAAGCGTGACTTGCGGTGTCATGTGCCCAGCCATCTTCTGGGCTGTCACGACGGATGCGCCTGCGCGGATAGCATTGGAAATCGCAGTAGCCCGCAGCACTTTCGGAGTGACCCCCATGGAACCCAGTCCGGCTTCAACTGCTGCGTAGCGAATCACATCGGCATATCGCGATGGACGCAGCAGCCCCTCAACTAGATCGGCGGTTCACAACCGATCACCGGGCTTCAAGTCCTTGATGTGTCTCTTCAGCGCTGGAACAATGTGCGCCGGAATGCCGACGTGGCGCCGATGCCAGGTTTTCGGAGAGCCCTCCACGAAACGGCCGTCGGACAGTTCAACAATGGCGTCCTGAACAAACACGGATTCCTTACCTGGAGTCAGTGTGAGGTGCCGTTTCTGGACGGCGATGAACTCGCTCATCCGCAGGCCAGTGCCGCAGAGAAATAGCGTTGGCAGCTTGTAGTGCTCAGGAATTGCGTCGACGAGATCCTGGGCTTCAAATAGCTCCAGTGCCGCCACTTCCAACTGGCGAGCCTGCGGTGGTTTGATCTCGCTAGTAACCGGATTCTCCTTGATCATCTTTTCTCTGACTGCGATCCTGAAAATCTGCCTGGTGCACAGAATGAGCTTTCGTACGCGGCTCGGGCTCAATTCACTGTTCAGGGCAATGACCCAGTCTTCGATCATTGTTTCGGTGATCTTGTTGACGTAAGTCTTCCCGAACTGCTTGTCGATCCGGGAGTTCACCAAATCGTTGTAGGACCGCAGGGTCGACGGTTTGACGGTTCTCGTCGCTATCCACCGGGCAGAGATCGTTTCGAAGAGAACCCGGCCTTTCGCCGGGTCGACGTAGCTGCCGCTCCCAAAAGCTTGCTTGGTGTTTTCGCGCCACCGTGTCGCGTCCTGTTTGCGTATGTAGGTCTTGCTGACTTCTCTGCCGGGTAACTGGTCAGGTGTCACACGGAAACCTCGGCGCGTCGACTTGATCTTTGTTTGGTTCCAGACATTCTGATCTTGTGTCCGGGGCGATCAATGTTGATGAGCTGCTGCGGCGGTTAGCCGCATTGGAAGCAGACAACGCCCTGCTGCGGGCGCAGATCGTGGAGTTTCGGGCACAGAACGAGCAGTTGCGGGCTCAGAACGAGCAGTTGCGGGCTCAGAACGAGCAGTTGCGGGCTCAGAACGAGCAGTTGCGGGCGTTGGTGAATCAGGATTGAGGCACAATTCCAGTAAACCGCCGAGCACGGATTCGCCGTTTGATAAGAAACCGATCCCGAAGTCGTTGCGGGGTAAGTCCGGGCGTAAGCCTGGTGGGCAGCCCGGCCATCCGGGGGCGACGTTGCGTCAGGTCGATGATCCGGACGAGGTCGTCGTTCATGAGCCGGTCGCGTGCTCGTGTTGCGGAAACGATTTGACCGGCGCCCCGGTCAGTTCGGTGCTGCGCCGTCAGTTGTTCGACATTCCCCCGGTCACGATCAAGGTGACCGAGCATCAACTCGTGGAACGTGAATGCGGCTGCGGTACGAAGACCAGGGCTGACGCGCCGACCGGGGTGGACGCCCCAGTGCAGTACGGGCCACGCATCGCCGCGATCATCGTGTACCTGTATGTGGGGCAGTTCTTGTCCAAGAAGCGCACCGCGCAAGCGTTGGCCGAATTGTTCGGCACCCCGGTCTCGGCTGGGACGGTGTCGGCGTTCACGGCCCGCGCGGCGGGCGGCCTGGATGGTTTCCTGGAGGTCGTCGCGCAGCGGATCACGGATTCGCCGGTGGTGCATTTCGATGAGACCGGGCTGCGGGTCGAAGGAGCCCTGCGCTGGGTCCACTCCGCATCGACCGGCAAGTGCTCGTTGATCATCTCCCATGACAAGCGGGGCACCGCCGCGATGGATGCCGCCGGGGTGCTCCCGTGCTTCCGCGGTGTCGCGGTGCATGACGCCTGGGCACCCTACGACACGTACAAGAACGCCACCCACGCCCTGTGCAACGCCCACGTGCTGCGCGAGCTACAGGCCGTCACCGACCACAACCCGCCCGGGCAGCGGTGGTGCTGGGCCCGGCAAACCGCCGACGCATTGGTCGACATCAAGAACCTGGTCGATGCTGCCCTGGCCACTAACCCGACCAGCCTGGCTGCCCTGGACGCTGCCGCCCTGGCCGACGCGCTGGCCCGCTACCGCAGCGGCATCCGCATCGGGTTGGCCACCACCGCGGCCCGGTCCACCAAGCCCCAAGCCAAGCACAACTCCCTGGCCCGACGATTGATCAAACGCGAAACCGACTACTTACGGTTCACGACGAACCCGCTCGTGAGCTTTGACAACAACGCCGCGGAGCGAGAAATCCGAATGATCAAACTGAGGCAGAAAGTGTCCGGGTGCCTGCGAACCCGAACCGGCGCCGAACAATTCTGCGCGATCCGCAGCTACCTGGCCACCGCAGCCAAACACGACATCGGATTCTTTCAAGCCCTCACAATGCTGGCTGAGGGCAACCCCTGGATGCCCGCAACCGGTTAAAGACCAGTTACAGTGTTGTTTGGTCTACGGTCACCCAGACCGTGTCCACTGGGATGAGACGTTCGAGGTCGGGATGTCCATGGCCCATGGGCGCTGCGTTGTCGCGGTGGGTGCCGGGGTGTAGACGGTTGCTCACGACCGGAAACGGACACCGACGTGACATGTTTCTTCGAGTCGCTCTACTGCACCCTGGCGTCGTTATCTGCCGCATCCCAGGAGTCGTTGTCAGCGACCACCGCACCCGAGCACGCAAAGCCGTCTTGTGCTGTCCAGATATTCGGTGGGCCTCTGATCGTTTCCGGGGCTTGAATCGGCTTCGGGCTGCGGTGTGTTGTGTGCGAAGACCTATGCCGCGGGCGGGCTTGTCAGTGGTTGCGGGCGTCCATACAGCCAGCCTTGGCCATGCTGCCAACCCTGAGCGATGAGGATGGCGGCCTGCTGTTGCGTTTCGATTCCTTCGGCGACGGTGTCCAGGCCCAGTCCGTCGGCCAGTCCAATCAGGGCCTGGGCGAGGCTTTCGCTGGTTGGGTCATGAGAGCCGAGTTCGGTGGTGAACGAGAGGTCCAGTTTCAGGCCAGCAACGGGTAGGTCGCGCAGGTGGGAGATGGAGGAGTAACCGGTACCGAAGTCGTCGACGTACCAGCGAACACCAATATTGGACAGTGCGCTCATGGCTTGTTTGACGCTGGCGGTGGTACCGAGCAGGGCCGTCTCGGTGAACTCCAAATGCAGCCGGGCCGGGTCAACACCTGAACTGTTCAGTGTCTCAATGATCCGCAGTGCGTAGCCGTCGGTGGCGATCGAGGTCGCCGAAACATTGACGGCAACAAACAGCGGTGCGGCCAACCCGCGCAGTCGTTGCACGGACTTCTCCAGAACGGCGTGGTCCAGTTCCGTTATGAGATCAGTTCGTTCGGCGAGGGGCAAGAACCCGGCGGGGTCAACGACGCAACCATCTGGGCGAACCCAACGCACCAGGGCCTCGTAGCCCACCAGTGCCCCGTCAGCAAGGTTCACGATCGGCTGGAACCAGGGCACGAACTGCCCGTGCGCCAGCCCGTGACGGATGTTGGCTTCCGCCCGGGAAGTTGCCGCATCATTGAAGACCGCGATTTGGTCGCGCCCGCCGTCTTTGGCCCGATACAGGGCCGCATCCGCGTTGCGTAGCAGGCGGTGCCCATCGATGTCGTCAGTGGCCATGGCTATGCCGACGCTGATCGTGACGTTGACAGTCTGCTCGTGCCCGATCGGTATCGGTTCAGCGACGGCCGCACGCACCTTCTGGGCGATCGCGATGGCGGCGTCCACGTCGGGAACACCGTCCAGGACAACCACGAACTCATCTCCACCCAGGCGGGCCACCGTGTCACCCGACCGAAGAGTGGACGCGATCCGGTGAGCAGTCGTGACCAGCACTGCATCCCCGGCCGCGTGCCCGTACTGATCGTTGACGGGTTTGAAGAAGTCGAGGTCGCAAAACAGCACTGCCGGTAGCACACCGGGGTGCGGGGTCACGGTCAGCAGGTGGACCAGGTGTGCCTGCAACTGATTACGGTTGATCAATCCGGTGAGCGGGTCGTGGTTGGCTCGACTAGCCAACTCTTCGCGCACCCGGTGCGCGTCGGTGTTGTCCTGAACATGCATGACATAGAACAACGGCTGGTCCTGCTCATCGCGCAGCAACCCGATCGAGTGCACAACCCACACGTTGGAGCCATCGGCTCGGCGCCAGCGACCGTCGTGGGCGCTCGTGTGAGCCGTGCCGGTCAGTAATGCCTCTTGTTCGGCCCGACAGGTTTCCAGATCATCGGGGTGGATCACGTCCCTGACCGTATGTGCAAGCATCCACTGTTCGTCTCGGCCTAAGATCGCGCACAGTGCCGGGTTGACCTGCAGGAAATTCTGCTGCAGACCAACGACAGCCATCCCCTGAGGCGCACCATCCATTGCCAACCGGAAGGTCTGCTCACTACGGGCCAACTCCTGACCGGCCAGCACCCGCTCGTGAACATCGCGCATACTCGTGATCCGCCCGACCACGTTGCCATCAGCGTCCAGGGCTGGGCCCGTCGCTCCGGCCACCCACCGGTACCGGCCATCGGCGGTCCGCATCCGCAGTTCGAAATCAGATGCGCTCTCGCCGGTTGCGGCCTGGGCCCGGACCGTGCCCAACTGCGCTAGGTCCTCCGGATGGACCAGGTCGGTGGAATCGGTCCCGACCAGAACTCCCGGGTCGTAACCCATAACAGCCTGGATCGATGGGGAGACCCATCTGACCACTCCCGCCGAATCCAGCAGGAACACCGCATCGGTGGCGTTCTCGGCCAGCAACCGGTACTGCCGCTGGCTTGCTTCCAACGCCTGCCCGGCCAGCACCTGCTCCTGGACATCGGTCAATCCGATGATGATGCCCGTGGCAGCACCATCGGCGTCGGCGGTGATCTGCGAACGCAAAGACATCCATCGGTAGCTGCCATCGGCACACAACAATCGAAGGTTGAACCTCGGCGCTGATCCACTTCCGTACGCCCTGGCGCGCATCCGATTGGAGAAATCTCGGTCATCCGGATGAGCGAGTTCCCTGGGCAATGTTCCCACGAGTTGCTCCGGCCGCCATCCGAGCACCGCTTCGACCGAAGGTGACGCCCAACGCAGGACGCCATCGGCACTGTTCTGGAACACGACATCGGTGGCGTTCTCGGCCAAAAGCCGGTACCGCTCTTCGCTGTCGGCCAGCGCCAGCCGCGCAACCACCTCCTCGTGAACATCACGCAACCCGACGACCGCACCAGCGAACCCGCCTTCGGGGTCGTCGGTGCGCCGGGTCTGAACGGACATCCACCGATAGTCACCATCAGCTGCCAGCATCCGCAGCTCGAAGCGGGGGGTCCTCACCCCTACCGCCACAGCGTCCCGCCGGGCCCGCACGGCCTCCCTGTCGGCCGGGTGAACGAGTTCCAGCACGCTCGTTGCGAGCAGTTCCTCGGGTCGCCACCCCAACACCGATTCCATCGAGGAAGTCACCCACAGCATCCGGAAGTTGGTATCAAGCTCATAGACAATGTCCGTTCCCGCCTCAGCCAGTGTCCGGTATCGGTGTTCGCTTGCGGTCAGTTCCGTGTCGGCAGCCACGCGCCTTCGGTCGCTGGCGTCGTTGCGGACGCTGGCAACGAACAACAAACCAACCAGCAGGAGGACCACCGCCAGCCAGCTCACCTGGGCCAGAGCCTGCCCGAGCGTGTCGCCACCGCCGCGGAAATGGCTGTTGAGGTATTCGACAGCATCGCTGATGATGAGCACGGAAACAACCAGGGGCAGGAAACCGGCCCGGAACAGCCGACCACCCAGAAGCGGTGAGCAGATGACCCGAGCCCACCCCACGTTCGGCTCGGCCATCACGATCGCCGGACCAAGGAGCAACATCAATAGCGCAGTGGTGAAGGCGATCGGTGTGAACGCCGGACCCCAACTGGTGAGGTAGTCCTCGCCCAGGATGTAGCCAAGGACGCCAGACAGCGAGATCACCCAAACCACGACACCAATGACCTGTCGAAGACCGACCGCGCGCCGGACCAACAACAAAACCAAAGCCACGCCCAGCAACGCGAAACACAACGCGGTCGACACTGCCATTCGACCAGGACGCACCAGCGCCGGGTCCGCCCCCAACAGCGTGTCGAATCGGGTCGTTGCAGCACCGAACAAGTACTCAGCCAAGTTCACGACCCCCAGCAGGGCCGCCAGGCAAGCCGACGAGACCGCCACCGCCCTGGCTCGGGCGCGAAGGTAAAGAACAAGGGACAGGCCGACAAGAGCAAACGCGAACGCCGTATTGGCCTTCATGGCAACAACCCCGGGAATCGGAGCGCGAACCGACTCCACCCCAACCCACCAGCCGATAATCAGCACCACAAGCCCGGCCCCAAGAACGACCCAGCTGATGACCTGCGCCGCAACCTGATACCCGCGCACTATCCGGCAATCCTGGGTAGCAGGGCCCATAGCGCGAACACCTCCAACCGCTGGCCGCACCGGCTTTCACCTCGCCAGCGCAACGCACCGGCGCCTGCCAAACGCCATGCCGTCACGTGAGCATGACACAACGGCGGCCGCCAACGCCCACCAGCGGCCCCGTTCGATCTGGCCCCGGGGAATCCAACAGCGCACGCCAACGCAACGCCAACCGACATTTTGCCGACACAAGACGCGCCAAGACGCACATCAACGTTCCGCTGGACAGGGTGCACGTACTTGCCAAGATTCATTTCAACGCACCGCCACACTGGCTTGCACCACCCGGCCCGGCGGCAGATGGCTGTCGCTCATCATCGCCGCCGGTCTTCTCGGTGCGATCGCCTTACCGAAATTGGAGGACACGCTTTGAGACCGAGCCACCCTCCGACAGCGGCCGGTGCAAGAATCGCCGATCATCAAAGACCAACGCGGCAGGGCAAGGACCCTCCGGACCCGACGGGGAGCGACGGGGAGCGACGGGGAGCCAACATGGAGTCCGGTGGGCAGGCAACAAACCACGAAGGCGATGACGTCAACGGTCGATATCGCCGCATCACCGATGGTGGTCTGGGATGTCCTGGTTGACCTTGGTGGCTGCTCGCAATGGAATCCCCTGCTGCGCGAAGGGCAGGGAACGGTTGCCGTGGGCAACAGACTCACGTTTATGCAGTTCCCCGTCAGGGGTCGGCCCATGAAACTGCAACCCGTTGTTCTTGTTGCTGATCCTGGCATTGAGCTGCGATGGGTTGCCAAGACCCGAGCCTGTTCGGAGGCGAACATGTCTTCGCCCTGAGCCTGATCGGCAGTGGAACCAGGCTCACCCAGACCGAGACGTACCGCGGGGCTCTGGTGCCCTGTTCAGCATGATTCCCCCATTCAGCAGTTCGTTCAAGAACGCGCAACTCAGCCTCGACGCCCTCGGTCAAGCCCTCAAGGAACGAGTCGAGACCCGCTAGGCCAACACCCGGGTCCGCCAGTTCTTCGCCACGCCGATGAAGAAGTAGCAGTGGGAGTAGACGCTGCTGCGTTCGTAGGCGGCGATGATGTTGCGGTAGAGCGGGCGATTCTTCAGGCTCAACTCGAGTTCCACAGCAAGTGATCCGCTGGCCCCGCTGGGGAAGGTCTGGCGCACAATGACTTTGTCCGGAATGCGCGTTCCCGACTTGGGTGACACGAGTCGGACGTAGTAGTTGGGGTGCCCGAGGATGGCGCCGGTGGTGGGTCCTGGTCGTGTTTGCCGGTGGCCGCGGCTGGTGGTCTGTGCGCTGCCGGGATGCCCGGACAGGGATCGGATCTCTCGTTCCGACAGCACGGTCTCATCGCCCAATTCGAACGCGACGGCGAGGTCTCCGAGAAGGATTGTGTGGGCAATGGTGTGGAGCGAGCAGGGTCCGCTGGCGGGAAGGCTCGACCCGATGACGTCCAACCCGCCTTGCCTGATGAACCAGAGTTTCCCGCGTCCGCTTTCCGCCGCGAACTGGTAATCGCACAGGCCCTCCCTGCGCAGCCTTGGCAGGCAGCTGCGCAGGGCTGACTCGTTCTTACCGAGACGCAGCGCGAGTTGGTCGATGCTGGCCAGTCGGAAACGGGCAAGCCATAGCAGGACATTGTGGTCCGCGCCGGTCAAGCGAACGCTGCTTCGACTTCTCGCCCGGCGCCTTCGCGGAGACGCTGTGACGGTTTCGGCGGTGCTGAGTTGCGTCCCGGTGTCGCTCAGCAGTGGCGTGGCGTCGCCCTCTTCGCTGGTGTTGGCGCCGGTGGCGGCCAGTCTCGGCGCTGCGAAATCGTGCTCGGGCAACGCGCCTTCCCAGAAGTCTTCAAGGTCCATCGCTTCAGTCCTCACCGTGTCGTCTGCGGCGTCTGCCGTCAGTACGCTTCCTAACGGGCTCGGATTGGCCTGGCAGTTGGCCGCGGCACTGGCACTGCGGGAAGCTCGCTGAGACGGCTGCTTGACGGCACGGATTCGCTGCCAACCGGGCCGTATTCATGCACGGCCAACGCTGCGTCCGGTACTGCCACGACTTCCCCGGACACGCGCCACGCCGAATTCCCGTGCACCGTCCAACAATGCCGGGACTCTGCCACCGGACTTCCGCCACGATTTCGACTCAAGACAAAGACACGTATGTGCACCTTGTTGCGACCGTTGCGCATCCCCGTTGTTGGTGTTCCGGTTTCCCGCGTTCCGGGGAATCGACGCGGGTGTTGGAGCAAGGGTGCGGCTTCAGAGCCTACGAATGCGAAGTTTGACGGGGTTGCCAAGCCTGCGTAGCGCTCTGCTCAGACGGTTCGGTTCAGCGTGGGGTGCGTCGCGATTGCCGGGGTTCGGAACGTCAACCCATCGGGTGCCGTCGAAGCGCCGCCGCCAGCGGACACCATCCCAACTCAGGTCCGGATTACCGCTCATCAATGTCCACATCCCCTCGACTGTCGGGTCTTGACTGCCGACATTGATCACGGCAAACAAGTGTCGGGCAAATCTCAACAGCGCACCAACCTACCTCCCAGGAGGAGTCAGTTCGCGGATCGACAGCCCGGCGATTCGCCTTTTGGACTTCCACATGGTCGTGGCTGGCGATGTTTCGGTCACCGACAGCAAAGCAGCACCTGCCGTGTGGACGACCCGTCTCAAAGAGCAGAAACAAGATCACCAACAAGCTGTCGGGTCCACCCGGTTTTGGCCTTTCCCGGTTTTCCTTTGTTCCCGGTTCACCGTTTTCGGCTTGGCGTTGACCGGTGATGCTGGGACCGCAACGTCAAGCGAGTGACCGGTGGCAAGCCCACACGGTTCACCGTGAGCTTGCAGGTTATGAGCAGGGCAGGAGACGACGGCTTTGCCCACACGGTCCACCGTGGGCAAACAGTCTCCGAACCGTCACCACGTGGTCACCGTCCTTCGGCTCACCGGGCCACCGGGCAGCCGGGTGTCCCGTATCCAAAGAGAGCACCTCGCCCAAACGTTTGGGCCGGAGCGCCCAGAATCGGGTCGGGTGGACCACGTCGTGCTTGGCACACCCTGGGCTACGTCAGGCAGGACGTTTGCCAGGCAAGTGCTCGAAGCAGTAGTACACAGCCACCATGAACGTGACTGCGAGGGCGAGGACAGCGCTGATGAACGACACCAGGATCAGCACCGCGTACACGACCATGCCGATGCCGAAACGCGGGAACGACTTGCGTGCCGCGGAAACGTCGACGTCAGGATCGAGAAGTTCCGGGCGCCTGAGCACATACCCCCACAGCGATGCAATGGCGATGGCGATCATGAGGGCGATGGCGTTGTAGATGGCCATCGCGACTTTTGCATTGAAACCGGGCTCAGTCAGATAGTCCGCGACCAACGAGGTCGCGAATGGAATGGCGACGATAAACATGAGCAGCACCAGGTTGATCAACATCAACCCCCGGGTGACGTATCTGATCTGCCGAAAGAGCGAATGGTGGTTGATCCACAAGATACCGATGACCAGGAAGGACGTCACGTAGGCGGCGTAGGCAGGCCATTGGGCGACCAAGGCCTTCCACAGGGACTCCTCACCCACGTGGGGAACCACCAAGCCGAGTACGAGCAGCGTGATCGCGACCGCAATGACACCGTCGCTGAGAGCCTCAAGTCGCGTCGTGTCCGACAGCGAGCGTTCATCAGAGGGCGTTGTGGGTTTGTCTGCTTCCATGCGCAGACTATCTCGCCTCCTGTTGCTGGAGTCACCTCGAAAGGTTGTTCCGCACGAGTGTGTCGGCGACGGCATTGCGTCGCACCGCCATCCGGCTCCGCCGAAACCCATCCTCGACGGGCAACCCCGGCCACCCACGAACCCGAACCCGCTAACGGTGAACCGGCGCCCCGTCTGTTGGACCACCGCTGGTTGACCGCGAGGTTCACCGTGGCTGGGTGCTTGGCTGCAGGTACGACATGGTGACGCGTCGGCTCCCGGGTCCGCCGGGTCCGCCGGTTCGTGGGTCCCCGGGTGCGCCGGTCCCCGGGTGCGCCGGTTACCGGTGCGCCGGTTGCCCCGGCGAACCAAAGACCAGGACGGCTGGGGTTGTCTGGTCCAGGTTGCGGCAGCAGGGTTGCTGGGGTTCCCTGGATTAGCGCCGGTCACCGCGGATGGCGGGCGCTACTGGGCGGAGGGAGGGTGTCCGGATTTGGCGGCAGAAGGGTGATTCGGGTTCCGGCGGCTCGCATGTCTCCCGGGTTTGCCAGTATCGTTTTCGGGGACGACTACCCGGTAGGCGGGTTGCGAAGCAGCCCGGGGTCCACCGATGGTTGAGCCGCTGAAGTGGCTCGGGGTTGGGTCAGGGGAGGGGTCGCTGTGTCTGCCAGCAAACGTCCCGCCCATGGGACCCCGGCGGGCAGACGAACGCCATGACTGGGTTGTTGTGGGTTGAGGGCGTCGGGGCCGATTTGGTGTCCGGCGCTGAACTCGTCGCCGCTGATGCCGCCGATGCCGGGTTGGGTGTGGTGGTGCACGACGGGGCCGGGGTGATCGTCGGAGCCAATGATGTCGCCGGGGAATCGTTGGGGTTGAGTTGGGACCAACTGGTGGGTCGCACGTCGCGGGATCGGCGATGGTCGGCGGTGTCCGAGCAGGGCCTGGCGCTGACTGGTGATCAGCATCCGGCGATGCGCACGTTGGCTACCGGTGAACCGGTCGAGGATTTCCTGATGGGGGTGTTGATCCCGGCCGGTGCGAGCGCTGGGCGAACCCAGTGGTTGAGCATCTCCACCTACCCGGTTGGGGTGCCGGTGGTGGGGGTGGCGGCGGTGTTCACCGACGTATCCGGTACCACCGTCGGCAAGGTCGCTGACCAGATGTTGACAAGCCAGCAGTCGATCGCTGCCGGACAACGGTTCGCGTCGATGTTCTACGGGCATGCGGCGGTGATGCTGCTGATCGACCCGGACACCGGGGCGATCGTGGACGCGAACCAGGCGGCCGCCGATTTCTACGGATACACCATCGATGAGCTGCGGTCCATGAGCATCGACCGGATCAACGTGCTGCCCGATGAGCAGGTCGCGTTGCGCCGGGCCCAGGCGCTGGCCGGGGACCGCAACCACTTCGTGTTCGGGCACCAGTTAGCGAACGGTCAGATCCGGTCGGTGCAGGTGCATTCCTCCCCGATCGCGGACCACGGGCGGACGCTGCTGTTCTCGATCATCACCGATGTGACCGAACGTGAGCGCGTCGAAGCCCAGCTGCGCCAGGCGGCAGCGGTCTTCGACAACACCCTGGAGTCGGTGGTCATCACCGACGCGGCCGTGGTGGTGCGCCAGGTCAACGCGGCCTTCACTGATCTGACCGGGTGGGAGCCCGAATCGATTGTCGGTCGGCACGCGCACGTGTTGGGTAGGGACACCACGAAGGCAGAGGACGCGCAGCGGATCCGTGACGCCATCCAGGCCGGGGACGGTGTGCGTGGTGAGGTGTCGATTCGGCACAGGGATGGTGCCGAGTCCCCGGCTTTGCTGTCGGTCAGTGCGATACCGGGTCCGGACGGCGAAGTCACCGGCTACGTGGGCGTTCTGAGCGACCTCAGTGAACGGGTGCGGGTCGAACGGGTGTTGGCTGAGCAGGCGCAGCAGCTTGAGTCAGCCCGGTCCGCGTTGGCGGTTGAGAATGAGCGCCGCGAGTTGGTGTTGTCCGGGACCCGTCTGGGGTTGTGGGACTGGAACATGGTGACCGGTGAGACTGTCTTCGATGAGCGGTGGGCGCAGATTGTGGGCTACCAACTGGAGGACTTGCAACCCACCAGCATCGACACATGGACTCGTTTCAGTCATCCCGATGATCTGGCGCGCTCGGATGAGTTGATCAAGCAATGCGTGCAGGGGTTGATCCCGTTCTATGACGCCGAGGTGCGGATGCGCCATCGGGGTGGTCGGTGGGTGTGGGTCCACGACCGCGGCAGGATCGTGGAATGGACTGCCGATGGTCGTCCGTTGCGGATGACCGGCACCCATGAGGACATCACCGAACTGGTCGCGGCCCGGGAGTTGGTGCAGGCCGAGCGGGTCCGGTTGCGGGCCACGATGGACTCGTTGATGGACCCGCATGTGTTGTTGGAGGCGGTCCGTGACGAGGCCGGGATGATTGTGGACTTCGTGTACACCGACGCCAACCCGGCGGCGTGCGCGTACACCGGCCTGGATTACCAGGACCTGGTCGGGGCCCGGCTGCTGGACCTGCTGCCCGGTCAAGCCGGTTCTGGCCTGCTGCAGTCCTACCGGCAGGTCGTGGACACCGGTGAGCCGCTGGCGTTGGACGACGTGGCCTACGACCAGGAAGTGC
>JBAXOQ010000041.1:0-20493 GCA_037133175.1 Actinomycetes bacterium | reverse complement strand
CACCGCCTGCAGCCTGGAACACATCGAGCTGGTCTCGCGCCTCGTGCTCGTCCGTGTCCCTGCCCCAAGTCATCGTGCCCAGCGCCAACCGGCCCACCCGCAGACCCGAAGATCCCAATGGTCTTTGTTCCACGTGAGAACGCTACCCCGAAGGCGGCGGCGGATCCGGCAATGGCGCAGGTACGCTGTCCAACTATGCGACTGGGATTGAATTTGGGCTACTGGGGTTTCGGCAACGACGCGGACAATCTGGCCTTGGCTCGGGAGGCCGACCGGATCGGCTACTCGGTGGTTTGGGCCGCTGAGGCCTACGGCTCGGACACCGCAACCGTCTTGGCGTGGATCGCCGCGCAGACCGAGCAGATCGATATTGGCAGCGCGGTTTTCCAGATCCCGGCGCGTACTCCGGCGATGACCGCGATGACCGCAGCCACTTTGGACACGCTGTCCGGCGGTCGGTTTCGGCTCGGGTTGGGCGTGTCCGGCCCGCAGGTATCGGAGGGTTGGCACGGCGTTCGCTTCGCCAAGCCGCTCGCCCGGACCCGGGAGTATGTCGACATCGTGCGCTTGGCGCTGTCACGGCAGAAAGTGCGCTATGAGGGTGAGTTCTTCACCCTCCCGCTGCCGGACGGACCCGGCAAGGCTCTGACTCTGACGGTTCACCCGGTGCGCGAACAGATCCCGATGTACCTTGCAGCGGTCGGCCCCAAGAACCTCGAACTCGCCGGGGAGCTGTTCGACGGGTGGCTGGCCATCTTCTTCAGCCCGGAGTTCTCAGGCGAGCTGCGCGCCAGTATCTCGGCCGGACGCGAGCGCGCGGGCAAGACCATGGACGGCTTTGACATCGTCCCGACTGTGCCCGTTGTCATCGGCGACGACATCGAAGCGTGTGCGGCACCACTGCGGGCCTACGCCGCCCTATATGTCGGAGGAATGGGGAGCCGGGAGAAGAACTTCTACAACAACCTCGCCTGCCGGATGGGCTACGAGGATGCCGCGGCGAAGGTCCAGGATCTGTATTTGAGTCGCAAACAGGGTGAGGCGATGGCCGCAGTGCCTCTGGACTTCATCGACAAGACATCGCTGATCGGCCCGCCGGAGCGCATCAAGGAACGGCTGTTCGCCTTCCGGGACGCCGGCGTCACGACCTTGACCGTGGCCAGCTACGCCGGAACGATTGACGAACGGTTGGCGACCATCCGAACGATGAAGCAACTGTTGGACGAAGCTGGGCTGTCGGACTAATCCGCACGTGGTGGGCGGGTCGCGCGCACCACGGGTGAGTTCCGGGCGCACCATTGCCTGCGTGAGCACCCCTTCTGATTCGGAAAGGCCGCAGGTATGAGTTGGATTGAGGCCATCATCCTTGGCATCGTGCAGGGTCTGACGGAGTTCTTGCCGATCTCGTCGTCTGCGCATTTGCTGGTTGTCCCTCAACTATTCGGGTGGCCTGACCCGGGGGCGGCTTTCACCGCCGTCATTCAGCTGGGCACCATGGCGGCGCTGCTGGTCTTCTTCTGGCGCGACATTGTCCGCATCGTGAATGCCTGGGCGCGCAGTCTGTGGACTCCGGCGCTGCGGGGCACATTGGATGCTCGGATGGGCTGGTACATCTTGTTCGGGACGATTCCCATCGCTGTAGCCGGAATCGTCTTCTCTCATCAAATCAAGACGTTGGCGCGGGACCTTTGGCTGACTGGTTCGATGCTCATTCTGTTCGGCATCCTGTTGTACGTCGCAGACCGGTTGGGTTCGCAGAAGAAGGTCGAGAAGGACCTCACGCTGCGCGACGGGATCCTCTACGGCCTTGCCCAGATGCTGGCCTTGATCCCGGGTGTGTCCCGGTCTGGTGCGACCATAACGGCCGGCCGTGCGCTCGGATTCAAGCGCGAGACCGCGGCCCGATTCTCGTTTCTGCTGTCCATTCCGGCCGTCGTGCTCTCTGGCCTGTACGAGCTCAAGGACATCGGTGAAGGCGGCGCCGAATGGGGCCCAACGATCGTGGCGACGATCGTCGCCTTCATTTCTGGCTATGTGGCGATTGCTTGGTTGCTCAAGTATCTGACCAGCCATTCGGTACTGGTCTTCACCATCTACCGCGTTCTTGCCGGGTTAGCGATTTTCGGCTTGCTGGCTAAGGGCGTGTTGGTCGCAGCTGGATAGTCGCGCGATCCGTCGTCGTGACGCTCGGCTAGCCAACCTGTGCGATCAATGCCTAGTGTCAGTCCAGTGACGAGGGTTCTGCTGGTGCGCCACGGTCGCACCACCGCAAACACTTCAGGCGTTCTGGCTGGCTGGTCGCCAGGGGTCGAGTTGGACGAGACCGGCGTCGCGCAGGTCAAAGCGCTGGCGCGGCGGCTCAAACCTGTGCCGATCACACATGTGGTCTCGAGTCCGCTGACCCGCACCATGGCAACCGCGCGGATTCTGGTCAAGGGTCGGAATCTGTCGATAGTCAAGAACGATCAGGTCGGCGAACTCGACTACGGCAAGTGGACCGGCCAGCAGATCAGCAAACTGGTGAAGGACTCGCTGTGGGCCGCGGTTCAGGCGCACCCCTCGTCGGTGACGTTCCCGCATGGCGAGTCCATGCACGCGGCCCAGGTCAGAGCTGTTGCCGCCTGCCGCAAGGCAGCCCTGCATGCCGCCGATGAGAGGGGCGAGGCAGCGGTCGTGCTGGTCGTGACCCACGGCGACATCATCAAGGCCGTCCTGGCTGACGCGCTTGGCATGCACCTGGACATGTTCCAGCGCATCGTGGTCGATCCGGCATCACTGTCGGTCGTGAGCTACGCAGCGCTGCGGCCGTTCGTTGAGCGGGTCAACGATTGCGGCGGCGATGTCAAGGCGTTGATTCCCGACCCGAAGAAGGGGCGGGATTCGCGAAAGAACACGCAGGCCACACCCCACGGCGATGCTGTGGTCGGTGGTGGTTCCGGACCCGGTCACGGGCGTCGCTAGGGTTTGGCCATGGCGCGACAGGTCTACATCTACGACCCACCGCAGCGATTCGTCGTGGGAACAGTCGGAGAACCCGGGGAACGGGTCTTCTACCTGCAGGCTCGTGATGCTGCCAGCATCACGACTGTCAAGCTGGAGAAGGAACAGGTCGCGGTTCTCGCCGAGAAGATCACCGAGTTGCTCGACGAGGTTGCCCGGCGCCAGCCGGAGGCTGACCTCGACGATGCCGGCGCCGCGCTGGACGACCTCGATCCCCTCGAGATGCCCATCCTTGAGGATTTCGTTGTCGGTGCTCTGGGACTGGGTTGGAACTCCGCAACGGACCGCGTCATCGTGGAGGGGCATGCGGCCGGTGACGACGAAGTGCCTGAGATTGAGGATGACGCCGACGCCGACGGCCCGGATTGCCTGAGGCTGCGGCTGACAGCAGCAATGGCCAGGTCGTTCGTCCGGCGCGCAGTCGCCGTGGTTGCCGCTGGCAGACCTCCGTGTCCGTTCTGTCATCTGCCGCTCGATCCGGCGGGCCACATTTGCCCGCGCGCCAATGGCTACCGCCGCTGAGATCCGCGAGCTGCTGGCGACCGCGCCTTTGCAGGTGCATGGCCGACTGCTTGATTCTTCCAACTCCGCGCTGGTGGTCATTGCCCAGGACGGGCCGTTGCAGTGTGCCGCGGTGTATAAACCGCTGTCGGGTGAGCGCAGACTGTGGGACTTTCCTGCCAGGACCTTGGCCCACCGCGAAGTGTCCGCATACGACTTGAGCCAGATGCTCGGATGGGACATTGTCCCACCGACGGTCTGGCGTTCGGAGGGTCCAGCCGGACCCGGTATGTGCCAGCTGTGGATCGATTCGTCGGAACCCGATGGGTACGCCGGTATCTTCGCTGAGCAGAACGTGCCTGCCGGCTGGCATCCGATCATCGAGGGTCGCGGTGAGTCCGGTGAGATCCTGTTAGTGGCGCACAGCGACGCAGAGGTGCTTCGCCGGCTTGCGGTGTTCGACGTGCTGGCCAATAATGCGGATCGCAAGATCGGGCACTTGCTGGTCGACGGTCCTCGGCTGTTCGGCATTGATCACGGCGTGACTTTCAACGTGGTGCCTAAACTCCGGACAGTGTTGTGGGGTTTCACGGGCACGCCGCTAGGTCCGGACATTGTCACCGCTTTGGAGCTCTTCCTGGCTGATTTTGGCCGGTTTGGGCCCGTACTGGGTATTCACTTGTCCGATGACGAGGTGGAGTTGACCAGGGCAAGGGCCCGTCGGATGCTGGCGAACGGCGTCTTCCCCGGGCCAGGACGCGACGGTCCGGCCGTGCCCTGGCCGATCGTGTGATCCGCGAGCGTCGTCGGACCGGGTAAGGTCGGCGAGTGCACGCATGGCCTGGAAGCTTCGTACCGACTCTGCCCGGAACCGCCTACCCTTTGCGAGTCTTCGACAGCTCGACCCGAGAATGCCGTCCTACGGCCACTGGTAAGAACGCGCGCTTGTACGTCTGCGGCATCACGCCGTACGACGCCACGCATCTTGGCCACGCTTCGACCTACCTGGCATTCGATCTGCTCAACAGGCAGTGGCGTGACGCGGGTCTCGACGTGACGTTCGTCGAGAACGCGACCGACGTGGACGACCCGCTACTGGAGCGTGCTGCCCGAGATGGTGTGCCGTGGCAGGCCTTGGCCGCGGAGCAGCTCGATCTGTTCCGTGAGGATATGACCGAGTTGCGGATTCTGCCGCCTGAGCACTTCGTCGGGGTGGTGGAGTCGATGGAGGTGATTGTGGCCTGGATTGAGCGACTCATCGCCGCGGGTGCCGCCTATCAGGTGGACGAAGACTGGTACTTCCGAGTCGAGGCTGACCCACGATTCGGACAGGTCGCGCATCTTGACAGGTCCGAACAGTTGGATCTGTCAGCACAACGGGGAGGCGACCCACAACGACCAGGAAAACGCGATCCCCTCGATCCGTTGCTATGGCGCAGCGCGCGACCGGGCGAGCCGGCCTGGGATTCGACGTTGGGCCGAGGTCGTCCCGGGTGGCACATCGAGTGCGTTGCGATAGCCGTAGATGCACTCGGAATGTCCTTCGATGTGCAAGGCGGCGGGATGGATCTGGTGTTCCCGCATCATGAGATGAGCGCCTCGCAGGCACAGGTGGCCACCGGCCAATGGCCCTACGCCCGGCACTATGTTCACTCCGGCATGGTTGCTTTCGATGGCGAGAAGATGAGCAAGTCCCGCGGGAATCTGGTGTTCGTGTCCAAGCTGCGCAACGAGGGTGTTGACCCGATGGCGATCCGGCTCGCTCTGCTGGCCAACCACTATCGCAGCGATTGGGAATGGACCGAGCAAGACTTGGCGCAGGGGCAACTACGACTCGACGTCTGGCGAACCGCCGTTGCTTCGCCAACCGGTCCGGACGCATTGCGAACCCTCGACGCTGTGCGCCGGGCGCTGGCCAACGACCTAGACGCCCCCGGCGCGCTAGAGGCGATCGATGCCTGGGCCCATGACCAACGTGTTCGCGGTGGGGACGACCCCAGTGCCCCAGGAATCATCTCCCGGCTGTCCGACGCCCTGCTGGGCGTGGCCTTGTAGCACCCTGCGGCAGGCCCGCAAACCCCCGCCGTCCGCCGGTTTTCGGGGCAGAAAATCGGCGGACGGCGGGGGTTTGGGGGGAGTTTCAGGTGGGCTTAGGACTTCTTCTCGTCGTGGCCGCCGAACTGCTTGCGCAGGGCGGACTCGATCTTGCTCTGGAATAGCCCGGAACCCTGGGAAACGAACCGTCCGTAGAGCGAGCCGGTCAGCAACGGCGCGGGAACCCCCTCTTCGATCGCTGCAATAGAGGTCCAGCGGCCTTCACCGGAGTCCGAAACCCGTCCCGAGAACTCGTCCAGGGTCGGTGAGTCGTACAGCGCGTTGGCGGTCAGGTCCAGCAGCCAGGAGCCGATGACCGAACCGCGGCGCCAAACCTCGGAGATCTTCGTCAGGTCGAAGTCGTACTGGTAGAACTCCGGGTGCTCCAGTGGTGCAGTCTCTGCGTCCTGGGTGCGGCTTACCTTGCCTGCGTCAGCGTGCTTGAGGATGTTGAGTCCTTCAGCGTATGAGGTCATGATCGCGTACTCGATGCCGTTGTGCACCATCTTGACGAAGTGCCCGCCGCCGTTGGGTCCGCAGTGCAGCCAGCCCTGCTCTTCAGGGGTGAATGGACCGCTCCGGCCGACGGTGCGGTCGATGCTGCCCGGCCCGGGCGCGATCGAGGTCCAGATCGGGGCCAGCCTGTCGACGATCTCGTCCTCGCCGCCGATCATCAGGCAGTAGCCGCGCTCAAGGCCCCAGACTCCACCGGAGGTTCCGCAGTCGACCAGGTGGATCCCGTGCTGGGCGCCAGTGGCTGCGTGCCGAATGTCATCGCGGTAGTACGAGTTACCGCCATCGATGATCGTGTCACCCTCGTCCAGCAACCCGGTGAGCTCTGCGATCACCGAATCGGTGATCGCTCCGGCCGGCACCATGATCCAGGCATGCCGCGGCCGGTCCAGTTTGGACACGAACTCTTTGAGAGAGTTGGCACCGATGGCGCCGTCCGCGACGAGGTCTGCGACGGCGGACGGCGAGCTGTCGAATACGACAGCCGAGTGGCCATCGCGCATGATTCGGCGAACGAGGTTGGCCCCCATTCGACCGAGACCGACCATTCCCAATTGCATCGGTTTGTCAGTGGCCATTCATTCCTCCAAGTGTTCCATGCGGGTGTAGCACTCGCCATCCACCCACTGGGGTCGGTAGTGTCATGCCGAGACTATGGGAAAGGACGACTCGATGGCGCTACGTGAGTCTGATCGTTTGGTGATATTCGGCATCACGGGTGACTTGGCCAAGAAGATGACGTTGCCGTCGCTCTATCGCCTTGAGGGACGAGGCATGCTCAACGTGCCGGTTGTGACAGTCGCGGCCAACGACTGGACCATCGAGCAACTGGTGGCGCACGCGCGCGAGTGCATCCTGCACGTAGAGGGTTCGCTGGACGAGGAAGTGTTCGCTCGATTCGTCGATCGGTTGACGTACTTGCACAGCGACTTCCGCGATCCCCAGCTCTACGCGGATCTTGCTTCTGCTCTGCAGGGTGCGGTGGCGCCGACGTTCTACCTCGAGATCCCGCCACAACTGTTCGTGGTGGTCGCCCAGCAGATCTCCGCCGCAGGGTTGCTCGGAGGGGACGCCCGGATCATCTTCGAGAAGCCGTTCGGCACCAGTTTGCAGACCGCCGTGGCCTTGAACAACACGCTGCACACGTTCATGCGCGAGGACCAGATCTTCCGTCTTGATCACTACCTTGGCAAAGAACCTGTGCTGGACCTGATGTACATGCGGTTCGGGAATACCTGGTTCGAACCCACATGGAACAACCACTACGTGGACTGCATCATGATCACAATGGCGGAAGACTTCGGCGTTCAAGATCGCGGGTCGTTCTACGACAAGGTCGGTACCATCCGCGATGTTGTACAGAATCATCTGCTGCAGGTATTGGCGCTGACGACGATGGAGATCCCGGTCGCCGACTTCTCAGCTCCCCGCTACAACATCTTCAAGGCTATCCCAGACGTCGAACCGGACTCGGTCGTCCGTGGTCAGTATGAGGGCTATCTGGATACCCCCGGCGTGGCGCCGGACTCGACGACTGAGACCTTCGTGGCGCTCAAGCTCTACATCAACAGTTGGCGCTGGGCCGGGGTTCCGGTGTTCATCCGGGCGGGCAAGAGCCTCCCGGTCAAGGCGACCGAGGTCGTCATCCGGATGAAGAAGCTCAAGCCGATCCTGATCAACGGGAAGCTTCGAGGACCGATAGCCAGTGACGACATCGTGCTGCGGGTTGGGAACGACTCCGGTGTGACGATCTCGATTCAGGTCAAGTCCCCTGGTCATGACAGCCTGGAGCCGATCCAGCTCGGCGTCGATTTCAAGTCCGCCCTCGGCGACGTCCCTGAGCCCTACGAGCTGCTGCTGACCAGCGCCATGGCTGGCGATCGGTCGTTCTTCCCGGATGAGAACTCAGTGGAGGAGACCTGGCGAATCGTGCAGCCGATCATTGACGACCACAAGCCGCCGACACCCTACAAAGTGGGTAGCTGGGGCCCGCACGCGGCCGTGAACATGACGGCCAGCCATGGTGGCTGGCGCGAGCCGACGTTGTAGAGCTCAGCGCTACTCACACCGACAATTCGACCCAGACTAACGATTCGACCACGATTGACAAGGAGCAGCAGATGACCTATGACCCGGACGGACTGACCAAGGCCCCAGCCTGGGCGAAACTGCGGGAGCTGGTCACGCAGGAGAGCAACCTGACGCTGCGGGACCTGTTTGCTGCTAATCCACGCCGAGGCGCCGATTACACCGCGCAGGGCGCCGGGCTGTACATGGACTTCTCCAAACAGCGTGTGACCGCGAACATCATGAACACATTGCTGCAGTTGGCCGACGAACGAGGTCTGCGGGAACGTACACAGGACATGTTCACCGGCAAGCACATCAACGTCTCGGAAGACCGAGCGGTGCTGCACACTGCGCTGCGGGATCCACGGTCTGTTGTGCTGGAGGTAGACGCTCAGAACGTCACTGGCGATGTCAACGACGTGTTGCACGAGATGGGTGTCTTCGCCAATCGAGTGCGCTCCGGGGACTGGAAGGGTTTCACCGGCAAGCCGATCAACGCGGTGGTCAACATCGGCATCGGCGGTTCCGACCTGGGTCCGGTGATGGCCTTTGAGGCACTGAAGTTCTACTCGGACCGTGACCTGGCGTTCCGGTTTGTTTCCAATATCGACGGCACCGACTTCGTCGAGGCAGTGCGTGATCTGGATCCGGAACGGACCCTATTCATCGTGGCGTCCAAGACGTTCACAACTCAAGAGACCATGACGAATGCGGGCTCCGCGCGGGCTTGGACGATGGCAGCGTTGAAAGATGAGGCCGCCATCGCCAAGCACTTTGTCGCCCTGTCGACGAATCGCGAGTTGGTGTCGGCTTTCGGTATCGACACAGCCAACATGTTCGGTTTCTGGGACTGGGTTGGCGGCCGGTATTCGATGGATTCAGCGATCGGTTTGTCAACGATGATTGCCATCGGTCCAGATGGATTCGCCGAGCTGCTGGCGGGTTTCCACGAGATGGACGAGCACTTCCGCACTGCTGCGTGGGGCGAGAACCTACCGGCGTTGATGGGGTTGATCGGTATCTGGAACCGCGGATTCCTCGGGTGCGCGACGGTCGCCGTGCTGCCTTACGAGCAATACCTCAAACGATTCCCTGCCTACCTGCAGCAACTGACGATGGAGAGCAACGGGAAACACGTCACGCTGACCGGCAAATCTGTCGAATACCACACCGGGCCGGTCTACTGGGGCGAGCCGGGGACCAATGGTCAGCACAGTTTCTACCAACTGATCCATCAGGGCACCTCGATCATCCCTTGTGATTTCCTGTTCTTCATCAATCCCCTGAATCCGCTGCCGGCCACCGACGCTCCAGATCATCATGATCTACTCATCGCCAACGTATTGGCGCAGTCCTCGGCGCTGGCGTTCGGCAAGACGGCCGCTGAGGTCGCGGCCGAAGGGGTTCCGGCGAATGTGGTGGCACACAAGGTCATGCCAGGTAACCGGCCCTCAACCACCATCGTCGCGGACAAGCTGACTCCGCGGGTCGTCGGTGCTCTGGTCGCCTTGTACGAGCATTCGGTATTCACCCAGGGCGTGATCTGGGGAATCGATTCCTTCGACCAGTGGGGCGTTGAGCTGGGCAAGAAGATGGCAAAGAAGATTGTGCCAGTGCTGGTGTCCGGGACTCAGGATCCGGACCTTGACTCCTCCACTATCGCCCTCGTCGCACGATATCGGGACGGCAAGTAGCGCGGGCGGCGACGAGCAGGCTCAGGGGTCGCGGCGCCGCAGGTAGCGCTCAAACTCGGCGGCAATCGCGTCGCCGCTGGCCTCGTCGATCTCCTCGCTGTCGCGTGCGCGTTCGAGTTGCTCGACGTACTGGCCGACCTCGTCGTCCTCACGGGCCATCTCGTCCACCCCGCGCTGCCAGGCGGCTGCGTCGTCGGGTAGTTCCCCGACACCGATGGCCTCGCCGGTGATGTCTTCGATGTGCTGAATCAGGGCCAGGGCGGCTTTCGGGCAGGGTGTTTGGGCGACATAGTGGGGCACTGCCGCCCACAGGGATACGGCCGGGATGGCGGCGTGCTCGCAGGCGCTCTGCAGCACCCCGACGATGCCGGTCGGACCCTCGTAGCCAGACTGCTCCAAAGACAGCGCGGCAGTCAGCTCTGGCGTGGACGCGAAGGCAGTCATCGGGATGGCCCGGGTGTGCGGAACGTCAGCCAGCAGGGCGCCGAGATTCACGACGAGTTCGACTTCAAGATCAATCGCCACCTCCAGGATGTCCTGGCAGAAGGCTCGCCACCGCATATTGGGCTCGATGCCATGGACCAGCACGAAGTCGCGGTCAACGCCACGGGCGAGGTAGAACCGTGAAGTTGGCCAGGTGATGCTGCGAACGGCACCTTCCACTTTGACGTGTGGCCGGGTCACCTGGAAGTCGTAGTAGTCGTCCGGGTCTAGTTCACCGAGTAGCTTGGCGGAAAACATCTGACGGATGTGGTCGACGGCGTCGGTCGCGGCCTCGCCAGCGTCGTTCCACCCCTCGAACGACGTCACCATCACCGCGGATCTCAACCTCGGCATCGATTCCCATTCGATCACAGATTCTCCTTGGCAGCGGGTCGCCAACGGGTGACGTGAACGGCGAACATACCGCAGAAGCCCCAGTATGCCTGTTGCAGCGTAGGGGACACATTAGCCATCACAGTAACCTGAGTGCACTATGACAGAACCCGGGCGCACCATGACAGCCAATAATCCGAATCTGCGCGCCGCTTTGCGCGAGCGAGTCCTCGTCGCCGACGGTGCGATGGGAACCATGCTGCAGGCGCACGACCTGACCTTGGACGACTTCCAGGGCTACGAGGGATGCAACGAGATCCTGAACGTGACCCGTCCTGACGTGGTCAGGTCGGTGCATGACGACTACTTCGCGGTCGGCGTCGATCTGGTCGAGACGAACACATTCGGAGCAAACTGGGCGAATCTGGCCGAGTACGACATCACCGAGCGGATCGAGGAACTTGCCACTGCCGGGGCTTGCATCGCCCGCGAAGCAGCAGATACCTGGTCGACTCCAGACAAGCCACGGTTCGTGATCGGCTCGATGGGTCCGGGAACCAAGCTGCCCAGCCTGGGCCACGCACCGTATGCACAATTGCGCGACGCCTATGAACTCGCCAGCATCGGTTTGATCAACGGTGGTGTCGACGCCATCTTGGTCGAGACGATGCAGGACATTCTGTTGGCGAAGGCTGCCATCATCGGTGCTCGGCGCGCGATGGAGCTCACGGGTCGAGACGTGCTGTTGATGGCCCAAATCACCGTGGAGCAGACCGGCACAATGTTGTTGGGGACCGAGACTGGCGCTGCCCTGACCGCTCTGGAGCACCTGGGCATCGACATGTTCGGCCTGAACTGCGCGACTGGGCCAGCGGAGATGAGCGAGCATCTGCGGTTGATTTCGCAGCAGTCGCAGCTCGGGATCAGTGCCATGCCGAACGCCGGCATGCCGGTGCTCACCGGCCAGGGGGCCAGCTACCCGCTGACCCCGGAACAGTTGGCTGACGCCCACGACGGGTTCGCCAGGGACTACGGACTGAACATCGTGGGCGGATGCTGTGGTACCACGCCAGATCACCTTCGTGCCGTTGTACAGCGGATCGGACCTCGGGCGCCGGTTGTTCGAACGCCAGAGCACGTTGCAAGCGCGTCTTCGCTGTATTCGGCGGTTCCGTTTCGCCAGGACGCCAGTGTCCTGAACGTCGGGGAACGGACCAATGCGGTGGGCTCGAAGGCGTTTCGTGACGCCATGGTGCAAGGGCGTCTGACGGACTGCGTCGAGATCGCCAAGGCCCAAGCACGTGATGGCGCGCATCTGCTCGACCTGTGCGTCGACTACGTCGGTCGAGACGGGATCGGCGACATGCGGGCGCTGGCGGGTTTGCTGGCGACCTCTTCCACCCTGCCGGTGGTACTCGATTCGACCGAGCCGGAGGTCATCGAAGCCGGCCTTGAAATGCTCGGCGGCAGGTGTGTTGTCAACTCGGTGAACTACGAGGATGGCGACGGCCCCACGTCGCGGATTCGTCGGATGATGCCGATCGTCACCGAGCATGGCGCTGCCGTAGTCGCCCTGACGATCGACGAGGAGGGACAGGCTCGAAACGCCGAGTGGAAGATCCGCGTTGGACGGCGTCTGGTCGAAGACCTGACGAGCAACTGGGGCATGGATGTGGCAGATATCTTCTTGGATACCTTGACCTTCCCGATTGCCACAGGTCAAGAGGAGACTCGCCGGGACGCAATCGAGACGATTGAGGCGATACGAGCACTGAAGTCGCTGTTTCCGGATGTGCAGACGATCCTGGGGGTGTCGAACGTGTCGTTCGGGCTCAATCCGGCGGCCCGCCAAGTGCTGAATTCGGTGTTCCTGCACGAGTGTCAGCAGGCTGGCCTGGACGCCGCGATTGTGCACCCCTCCAAGATTCTGCCGATCAGCCGGATCGACGACGAACAGCTCTCCGTGGCGTTGGATCTGATCTACGACCGGCGCACGTTCAACACCGAGGGCGGTATGAGCTACGACCCGCTGGCGCGTTTCATGGAGTTGTTCGAGGGGGTGGAGGTTCGCTCCAGCGCCGAATCGCGGGCGCAGGAATTGGCCAAACTGCCGCTGTTCGAACGGCTCTCCCAGCGGATCATCGACGGTGAGCGGGTCGGTCTGGAGGCCGACCTTGAGGCCGCGTTGGCCGAACGCTCCGCGTTGGACATTGTGAACGTCACGCTTCTGTCGGGTATGAAGACGGTGGGCGAGCTGTTCGGTTCCGGGCAGATGCAGTTGCCCTTTGTGCTGCAGAGCGCCGAGGTGATGAAGATCGCGGTCGCCTACCTCGAACCGCACATGGAGAAGGCCGACTCCGGCGGCAAGGGCCGGATGGTGCTGGCCACGGTCAAAGGTGACGTCCACGATATCGGCAAGAACCTGGTAGACATCATCCTGACCAACAACGGCTACGAAGTCATCAACCTGGGCATCAAGCAACCGATCAACGCGATCTTGGACGCCGCCCACGAGCATGACGCCGACGTGATCGGCATGTCGGGCCTGTTGGTCAAGTCGACGGTCATCATGCGCGACAACCTGCAGGAGATGGATCGCAGGGGCGTCAGCGACCGATGGCCGGTGGTATTGGGCGGTGCGGCGCTGACGCGCTCGTTTGTCGAGCATGAGTTGACCGACCTGTTCGACGGCGAGGTTCGCTATGCACGGGACGCCTTCGAGGGCTTGTCTTTGATGGACGCAATCATGGCGGTCAAGCGGGGGGAACCAGGGGCCGCCATGCCCGCGCTGCGCGAGCGTCGGGTTCGCACCGGTTCGACCGCGCGGGTAGAGGTGGGCACCCTGCCGGAGCGATCCGATATCGCCGATGACAACCCGATTCCGACGCCGCCGTTCTGGGGAGATCGGGTGGTCAAGGGAATCCCACTGGCTGACTACGCGGCATACCTCGACGAGCGTGCGCTGTTCCGCGGACAGTGGGGACTGACGCCCTCCAGACGTGAAGGTGGGGCCACATACGAGCAACTCGTCGAGTCGGAGGGGATCCCGCGGCTGCGTTCCCTACTCGGTCGACTGCAGACCGACGGACTGCTCGAGGCAGCAGTTGTCTACGGCTACTACCCGGCCTGGGCAGTTGGCGACTCGATCGTGCTGGGTGATCCCAAACAACTGGATCCCGGTTCCCGGGTCGGTTCGGCGCGTCCCGATCAGATCGCCCGGCTGGTCTTTCCGCGGCAGAAGCACGGTAGGCACATGTGCCTGGCCGACTACATTCGGCCGCTGCAGCTGCTCAATCCCGGCGAAGTTGATGTGCTGGAGTTGCAGTTCGTCACGATGGGCTCGCGGATCTCGCAGGAAGCCGAGCAGTTGTTCGCTGCGCACTCCTACCGCGATTATGTGGAGCTTCACGGCCTGTCCGTCCAGCTAGCTGAGGCGCTGGCAGAGTATTGGCATGCCCGGGTCCGCGACGAGCTGGGGTTGGCGTCGCAGTCTGGGGTAGACGTCGCCGCTGTGTTGAAGCAGAAATACCAAGGGGAACGCTTCTCATTCGGCTATCCGGCCTGCCCGGATCTGGAGCAGACATCTGTCATGGTGGAGTTGCTGGAACCGCGCCGGATTGGCATCGAGCTGTCGCAGGAGTTCCAGTTGCACCCCGAGCAGTCGACGTCGGCTCTGGTGTTTCACCACCCGCAAGCGGGGTACTTCAACGCGACCTAGTGGACCGGAGTGCGACATCATCTGGCCATGAGCCCGCTGGCAGCAGTGCTGTTTGATATGGACGGCACGACCGTAGAGACGGAATCGCTGTGGCAACGTGCCGAGGTGACCACGATGGACTGGTTCAAGACGCCGTGGACGGCTGTCGACATGGCGCACTGTACCGGCAGCAGCATGGCGACGGTGGCGGCGTACATGGCAGGCAAATCGGGTGCTGCGCAGCAGGACATCAGCCAGGTGCTCGCTGACACCATCGAACACCTGATGACGACCGAAGCATTGCCGGTCCAACCAGGCGTTGTGCGGCTTCACGATGAACTCGTAACCGCCGGAATTCCGATCGCGCTGGTATCCAACTCTTGGCGCACGCTGATGAACCTGGTTCTGGATGCCACCGGGCTGAGGTTCGATGTGACGGTGGCCAGCGATGAGGTGTCCGCCGTCAAGCCAGACCCGGAACCGTATCTGTTCGCCTGTAGAGCGTTGGGAGTCGATCCCACCGCGTCGGTGGTGCTGGAGGATTCCAGGACTGGTGTCGCCTCCGCCGTGGCGGCTGGGTGCGGCGTGGTGGCGTTGCTGCAGAACCAGCAGATCGAACCGGCCCCGCGGACTCTGTTGGTGCAGGACCTGTCAGCGGTGACTCTGGCTGATCTTGAGAGATTTGCTGCTACTTGCTGATGGTCCCGGCTGCCTCGTCGGCTGCGGTGCTGGCTGCCTTCTGGATGTCCAGTCGCTTCATGCAGTCGAGCACCGAATCTGCTGTCGGGTTACGCATCTCTTCGACGATCCGACCGTCTGCCAGGAAGATAACCCGGTCAGCGTAGGCAGCAGCGCTCGGTTCGTGTGTGACGATCACGATGGTCTGGCCGAACTCATCGACACTCCGGCGTAGGAAGCCCAGCACTTCGGCGCTGGCCGTCGAGTCGAGGTTGCCGGTGGGCTCATCGGCGAAGATGATGTGCGGTCGGCTGGCGAGTGCGCGCGCACAGGCGACCCGCTGTTGCTGACCGCCTGACAGTTCCGGCGGCTTGTGCTTGAGCCTGTCGCGAAGTCCGACGGTGTCGACAATCGTGTCGAACCACTGCGGGTCGATCTTGCGTCCGGCGATGTCCAGCGGCAGGGTGATGTTCTCGCTGGCGGTCAAGGTGGGGACGAGATTGTAGCTTTGGAACACGAAACCGACGGCTTCACGGCGCAGTTTGGTCAGCGCCTTGTCGCTTAGCTTGGTCAGGTTCGTGTCCGAGATGAAGACCTCGCCGGAACTGGCCTGGTCAAGGCCGGCCATGCAATGCATCAGGGTGCTCTTGCCGGAACCTGAGGGTCCCATGATGGCGGTGAATTCACCGGAGACCATGTCCACGTCGACGTCATCGAGCGCGACGACGCGCGTGTCTCCTTGACCATAGATCTTGGTCAGGCCACGGGCTCGGGCGGCGGGCAGGGTGGCTTGCACTGCGACTTCTGGGGCTGTGCTCACAGGTCGAGACTACCGATCAGCGGTCAGGTCGATGAATGTGGGCAGCGGGGGAGTGATGCCACCCTTGGCCGGGCACAGGGCGTGGTGGTCGCACCAACCGCACAGCTTCGATTCCTTCGGCTGCCAGTCCCCGTTGGCGGCCACCGCGGTGATCGTTGTCCAAAGGGCGCGCAGCATCCGCTCGAACCCGATCAATTCCTCGGGAGTTGGATCGTAATGAACGACTTGGCCGTCACCGAGGTACAGCAACTGCAGACGCTTGGGGAGGATGCCGCGGAGGCGCCAGAGCATCAGCGCGTAGAAGCGCATCTGGAACATCGCCTTCTGCTCGTAACCGGGGCTCGGCGACCGGCCGGTCTTGTAGTCCACCACCCGCAGCAGGTCGCCGGGGGCAACATCGAGACGGTCGATGATGCCTCGCAACGGCGGGCCATCCTCCAACTGGACCTCGACCCGCATTTCCCGAGCCTCGGGTTCGAGCCTGGTGGGGTCCTCCAGGCAGAAGTAGGTGCGCAGCAGCGGTTCGGCATCGGTGAGCCACTGCGCTACCTGCGACACCGTGGGGCTTGGCGCGTCGTCCTGATCAACCACGGGGAACTGAGCATCAGGCAGGAGCACCAGGTTCAGGTCAGGTTCCTGCTCCACCAACGATGCCCACGCCGGCTCCAGCAGTTTCCTCGCCGATTCCAGGGTGCGATCAGCAGCCGGCAGATCAAACAGATCCTCGAGCACCTGATGGACCAGCGTCCCGCGGGCCGCCGGCGCGCTCGGTCGTTCCGGGAAGCGGTCGATTGCCCGGAACCGGAACAGCAGCGGACAGGTCAGGAAGTCCGACGCTCGTGACGGTGACAGGGCGATGGTGGCGGGAAGGCCCGGGAACGTCGGGTGCCGACTTGGTGCTGCGGTGGCAGTGGTGACTGACATAGCCTGAGAGTACGTGGAAGCTGCGACAGTCTGGGCCAACGACGCTCGGGCTGGGGATGAACCGTACCGGTGTTCAGTGTCGGTCGGCTCCGGCCCGAGTCAGCGGGTCCGTGCTCCTGCGTCCGCAGCGCACGCCATCATCAGGCCTCGGAGGTTGCGCTGGCTTCGATTCGTTCGGCAACCATCAGCAGCTCGGCCGGAGAGATTGCCAACGACTCCGCCAACACCCAGAACCGGTCGATTCGGATGGCGTTGCGACCACTTTCCAAACGAGACACGTCGACCTGCTCGCTCCCTATCAGGTGCGCGAGTTGTTCCTGCGTCAGACCAAGCGCTAGACGTTGCTCCTTGATTGCCTGACCGAGGCAGACCAAGCGGCGATCACGTTGCTGCCTCCCGGTCACATCGCAAGTTGAACGGACTCAGAGACAAAGATCCATAGGACATTTCCTATGGCGTGCACGGATCTCCTGAAGCGCTGGTATAGGTTTTTTCCTATGTCGATTCGTTCGGAGCGAGCCCTTGCCCAGGAAGATCCGGCGGCCGGGGGTCCGCAGCAGGAATCGGATCGTGGACCTGTTCGCGGGCCGGTCCTGGTGACTTGGCTGCTGGCCTTTTGCTTCTATCTCGCCGCGGCCTGGAACCCCGCCTGGTCGAACGATGAATCCGCGACGGTGGTGGTGGTCCGCCAGTCGTTCAGTCAGGTGTGGCGCTACGCGGGGCTGGATCCTGCACTCGGTCCCTACTACCTGATCATGAAACCATGGTCCCTGATCTCAACAGACCACCTGTGGCTTCGACTGCCGTCGGTCATCGCCATGAGCACCGCGGTCGCGCTCCTGTTCGTTCTGGTGTGCCGAATGATCGATCAGAGGACCGCGTGCTTCTCGGCGCTGCTCATGGCCGCACTGCCGATGGTCGCAAGGTTCGGCCAGGACGCTCGCCCGTATGCCTTGGCTCTGCTCGCCACCGTCGGCGCGATGTTCATGTGGTGGCTCTTGCGCAGCACCGGGCAGCGCCGCTTTGCGGTGGGTCTGTCTGCCCTTTTGCTTGTCGGGGCGCTTCTGCATGCCTACTCGCTGGTGATACTCCTGCCAATGGTCGTGGCGACGCTCGCCACGCCTGGTGCACATCGCAGGCGCGAGACCGGGGGGCTCGCCGTCGCTGCCGGGGCGACCTTGGCGTTGATCTCGCCGTACCTGCTGTACTCGGTCGGACACGCCACCGGCAGCCCGAATCCACTGCCCATGTCGGTGGCAAGCATCGCCAAGCTCTGGCTCAAGGTCGGCATCTTCGATGCCAGACCTGCCCTCGCGTTGGTCTTCGCCGTCTCGGTGCTCGCCATGGCGGTTGCCGGCGGGGTCCTTGCCTGGCGGGGGACAGCAGGACGCAGGGACGTTGCATTGCTGTACTGCGGATGGGTTGTGTTTCCCCCGACCCTCATGATCGTTCTTCAGCTGATAACCGGGAAGCCCGGGCTGGTGTACCGCTATTGGATCTTCATCCTTCCCGGGCTGGCGGTCCTGGCGGCGATCTTTCTCCGTTGGCTGACCGCACGTAAGTTCGCCGCTGGTGTCGTGCTGGCCATCGTTGTGGTGGTGCTTGCCGTCCCGGCGCAGTTAGCGCTGCGCGGAACGGACGGTCATTTCGGCCAGGTGTATCTGGCCCTGGCGAGCACTTTAGAGACCGGGCCATTCCAGAACGAACCGTTGCTGGCAACCGGAGCGACTTATCGCAGCGTCCTGGCGAACTCCCCGGGATCGGCCGATCGGTTTCCGCTCATTGTCGCAGCACCTGGAAAGCTCGTGAACGAGGTGTTTCCGAAGCAGCAGCCAGTGGGTTCGGCGGCTGTCCGTTCACTTCAGTTGCGGGATTCGGTCCTCGTCTTCAAGGCCATGACGATCTGGCTGACCAAGATTCCCACCGGAGCAGCATTCCAGGGGTCCGCGGCGGTGCGCGGTGCACTGTCGCAGCCCCTCGTCCTGTGCAATTCCTTCGGCCACGCTCTTGGTGTGTTCGGCAAGTCCGCAACGCAAGTCAGCGAGGCGGCCAAGAAGGCAATGGCTTCTGCGCTTGAATCGCAGGCGCCTGGGCATATCCACTGCGCCACGCAGTAGCCCTCAGGTGGACCGGACACCCGGTGGCTGGATGCAGGCAGTTGCTCCTTCGTTCGCTTGAGTGGGCGGGTGACCGGGATTGATGGGGGGAAACACGTCGTAGGCTTCGGTCGTGAATGCGACGTGAGTACGACCGGCTCGGACAAGCGCAGGGGCGAACTACTACCGGGCGATCAAGTGCAACTGACAGATCCCAAGGGCAGGATGCACACAATCACCCTTGTGCCAGGGAAGGACTTCCACACAGCCAAGGGTGCAATCCGCCACGACGACATTCTCGGCGGGCCAGAGGGCGTGGTGGTCAGTAGCAGCAACGGCACCAAGTACCTGGCGCAACGGCCGCTGTTACGCGACTTCGTGTTGTCGATGCCACGAGGTGCCACGGTGGTCTACCCCAAGGATGCTGCGCTGATCGTAGGGTTGGCCGACATCTTTCCGGGAGCGGTCGTTGTTGAGGCGGGGGCAGGTAGCGGAGCGATGACCTGCTCGCTGCTGCGGGCGGTTGGCGACGAGGGCCGGGTGTTCTCGTTCGAGCGACGGGAGGACTTCGCCGAGGTTGCCCGGGTCAACGTCGAGCGGCACTTCGGTGGTCCTCACCCGGCTTGGGTATTGACTCAAGGCGACCTGGTGACCGAGCTGGCGGAAGCGGTGGGAACCGGCACTGTGGATCGAGCCGTGCTGGACATGCTGGCACCGTGGGAGTGTCTGCAGGCAATCCACCGGGTGCTGCGCCCGGGCGCCGTGCTGTGCATCTATGTGGCCACCACCACGCAACTGTCTCGCACCGTCGAGACACTGCGGGCACTGGGCGGCTGGACTGAACCTGAAGCGCTGGAGACGTTGCTACGCACGTGGCATGTCGAAGGCCTGGCGGTGCGTCCGAACCACCGCATGAACGGACACACCGGATTCCTCATCACCGTGCGAAGACTCGCCGACGGTGTGCAGTTGCCGCCGAAAAGGTTGCGTCCATCTAAGGGCGCCTACGGCGATGATTGGACGCCATTCGTTATTACCTCGGCGAGCGGGGATGGGCAAACCGGCAAAGTATGAGTAGTGTCTGCAAAACCGGCGCTCGTGCGCAGGAAGACTTGCTGGACAACCAGCGGGGGCAGGAAGTAGCCCGAACTGGAGGTAGCCGTGCCGATCGACGATGGCAGCGGGCGTTTCGGTGGCTACCCGCGCCACAACGACGCCGACATCGCCGCGCTTCGGTTGGAGCTGAATCAGGCTCGCGAACGTATTGAGCGCCTGACTGACACGCTGCGCCAAGCTCGGGATCAGATCATCGCGCTCAAGGCAGAGGTCGACCAACTCGCCCAGCCTCCCAGCGGCTACGGGATTTTCCTGGGTCGATACGAGGACGGCACGGCGGACGTGCTTGTCAATGGGCGCAAGATGCGGGTCAGCCTGAGTCCAGAGGTCGACGCCGAGGCACTGGCCTTGGGTCAAGAAGTCATGCTCAATGAAGCACTCAATGTGGTGCTGGCCTGCGGGTTCGAGCGTCGGGGCGAGATCGTTCTGCTCAAGGAGATCTTGGAAGACGGCGAACGGGCGCTGGTGTTAGGT
>JBAXOQ010000040.1:0-20541 GCA_037133175.1 Actinomycetes bacterium | reverse complement strand
AGTCAGCGAGTTGCAGTTTCGCTGACGGCCCGAGCAGAGGCAGTACGTACCGGACCCACCGTGCCATGCGCTCGCCATTGAAGCCCAAATGGTAAGCGGCTTCTGCCCAAGTGCTGGCACCGACAATGCGGGCAGCCGCCCCGGCAAGGACTGCTCGTTGGAGCAGCGGTGATGGAGTGGATGCGCTTCGCCATGCGGCGGGAAGTCGGTGGGGTGGTGGAAGAGTGGGAATCCAATCAATTCGCGCTTCCGGATGCAGGAGCGAGATCTGTTGTGCCTTGTTTCGCAGTGTCGAGGACGGTCTGCCGAGTTGTTCGTCGAGGTGGCCGAGCACCGGTTGGAGGACCCGACGGTTTCCGACCGCTGTCCGGAGGGCCCCAACAGCGTGCATTTCGCGCAGTTTGGGTGCTGCGACAGCCAGAAGTTCAGCGGCTTCCGCCGGTGTCCGTGCCTCGATGATCGGATGGGCGGACGTCAGTGCTCTCAGCATGGCTGTGTCGTTGGGTGGTGACAGCCACGGTCTGGGTGTCCAGCGCGGCACAGCCTCGGCGGCCGTCAGCAAACAGATCACGCCGCGCCATGCCTGCCATGCGTCAAAGCTGGCAACTGCAGAACCCCAGAGATCCACGCTCGCATCGTGCGCGGGAGCCATCGCTGCGTCGTGAATTGAGATCTCGTTTGCTGAGGCGATCGTTGTCTGACCGGGTTCCGCATATACCCCCCGGTTTGCGGCAGGGAATCGGGTGAGGAGTGTGTGATGGTCGGGGCAGGCCACCGACCATGGAAGTAGCCAACTCAGCCGACCTCGATATCCGTCTGACCAACAGTGTGGACAACACTTCCTTTCGCTCAGGAGTAGCCACTGGTGTCGTTGGGCATCTCGCGCCGCGCCGCGGGATGCTGTTTGGTGCAGTGAGGCGAGGTCCACGCCGGGCACAGACTCCAACACCATGGTGCGGACGCTGTCGGGTGCGAGCCCCCACTCTGTTTGCGCGACGGAGATAACTGCGGGCGTCGCGATGAGTCCCCAGAATGCGGGTGGATGCGAGTCACGACCCAAGCCGGAGCGGTTGAGTAGCTGTGCGGGTGAGTATGCGTTGGTTTCCGCGAGTCGGCGGGCGTGTCCGGGTAATGATTCATCGGGTAAGGGCCAGAGCCTGACGGGGAGCATCCGCTGCCGCCGATCGCTAACCGATCGCGCGGAACGTCCGCTGTGGGGGCCGTTCCGCACTCGAGGTCGGGCTTCCTGCAGGCGCTTCCCCGATGGACCGAAGCAACTCTTCGCTGCCATACAAGATCTCATCAACGATGTCGTGCAGCCGCATCCTGGCCTCCCCGTCAAGCGTGGCGTCAAGTTGCTCGATTTCGCGGGGCCATTCCCTTGAAAATCCACCGGTGGCCAGCATCCGTAGCCAATCAGCGGCTAGACGCTCCCAGTTGGACTGTCCGGCGCGGTGGGGATTGACCCGTTCAAGGTCTTTTGCGTCCAGGGGGAATCGGCGCAACTGCGAGGCGCGGAGAGGTGGAGGTACTGAATGACTCTGACCCGACCACAAGTCGCTATCGCCGCGTGACATGACTTCCCGCCGGTATTGGTAGTCGATGAGTCCCTCGTGCACGAGGCTGCGGGCGAACTTGAGCAACTCCGATGCGGGGTCGGACCATCGCCACGCACCCGTGCTGGCCTCGCTCAGTGACCAGTACAGGTAGTTCGTCATCGTGACCGAACACTGGAGGAGCGGAAGGTGGCGCGTTGCACCCGTGATCCATTCGTCCTCGGAACTCCACATCAAGTCCAGGGCGAGGAACGTGTCGTGGGGGCGCCATCTGCCGTCAGTCTCCAGCACTCGAAGGCTTGCGTGCAGCAGGAACGCCGCCATCGTGCGCCGCTGTTGCTGTCCGTCGTCGGGGACTAGTGGCTCGTGCGGAGCACGGAAGTAGGCGGGGACGTGTCGACTGCTGAGCCCGTTCGTTGCGCGGATCTGTTGCAGCATGTCGAGGAAACGAGGCCCCTCCGCTGTGTCTTGCCAGTGGAAATGCTCGTGTCCTGCTTCGATCGGCGACCGCGCATCGCACCCGCACCAGTGGCGTGGGTCGGCGGTTCGGGGGGAGCGAACTGGATCCATGAGGTCGTAGTAGGACATGGGGCTGCGTGTGTGCTGCCAGGCGGACCAGAGGATCGCGGCGGTGACAGAGGGCGAAGGGTGCGAACCGAACTCTCGAACCGGCTGACCGTCCGCCAGGTGGTGAAGTGCGACGGTCCGCAGTTGTCGATCTTCCCGGCTCGTTACTGGCGGCCAATTCGGCTCGAGTCCGTTCCGGATCGTTTCGAACAGCCTCTTGAGGAAGAACCACTGCGAGCGGTTGCCCCGGCGAGCCGTACGAACCTCCTCTTGCATGTTCAGGAAGGCATCGGAAACTGGAACCGACGCCCGGTACTGGTCATGCGCCCCGGGATGGAGCAGTTGCCGACATGTTGTGCAGGCTGTGTATTCGGCTTCGTTCCACGCCCGCAACTCAGCGCCCGTTCGGGCTCGGCAGTGCGGGCAGTGCCATCGCCAGGGCATGGAGTCCCACTCCGGCCAGGACCTCGTCGTCGCCAGCACATTGGCCATCAATTCCGGCGCAATCCGACACATGTCTGCGGAGGCGGTTGTCGTCAACTCCCGCAAGGTTCTCGACACCGAAACCGCCGACATGTAGTTGGCCTTTGCGAGGCGACCAATGTAGGACCCGCGCGTCTCACCATCAACGGGTTGGATTCCAACCGGGAGCACATCGGTTCGAATTGCGCTCATTTGCGTTTCCGCGGCGTCACGGGGAGCTGCGCCTCGGCCTCACGGGCGCGCTCGCTGAGAGGCACCTGGGTCAAATGATCGCCCGTGATTCTCAATGATCCGTCTTGGATCGCCAGATACGTGGCTTCGCACATCAGTTCGGCGGTCTCCCCCACATGCCCCTGCGCCCGTCTCCAGATCGCTGGGGCGAGCAGGTCTGTGAAATCGCCTCGAGCCTGTTTGGGTAGATATGCAAGTAGTCTGTCTTCGAACCGCGCTAGTTGCGCCTGCCATTCCCGGCATTCCTCGGTGGTATCGGTGCCGATCGGGTTCATTGAGACGAGGCGAAGCCTGCACGCGATCTGCGGATCACTGACGATTAGCCCCTTCTGCAGGTTAGCTCCCACGATCATGAGCGTTGCACCATATTCTCCAAGTTCGGTCACAAGGTGCTTGATGTGGTCGAGCACGATTCGACCCGTTAGCAGGTGGGTTGTCAGGAAGTGGGCGTCGTCGATTACCAGCAGCCGAATGCCGTGCCTCCAAATCGCATCGATGACTCGGGTTGTCAGTTCGTCGGCGGTGCCAGCGGTCTTGATGTTCAAGAAACGAAGTATTTGCCGGTTGACCTTGGTGATCTCGGCTTTGGACGGGAGGTTCACCGAAACCACCGGTGCAAAGCCAGCCCCGGACATTCGCGGGTGTGGCCGCCACTCCGGCAGCCCATCCGGGCCGAGTTCGACCGACGTGATCCACTGGCGGTAAAGGGATGCTGAGGCGTATTTGGTCACCGTGGACTTTCCGACCCCATTCGGACCCTCCAAGCACAGAATCGTCTTCGCCCCGGGCAGCGACAGGCGGTTCCGAGTGGTCACTTCGGTCATCACCGACCTGACACTGTCAATTTCCGGCATCGGCATCGGTACGCTGCCCAGCCACGTGTTCAGTGCAAGCACATAGGATCCGACCTCGACCTTCGTCATCTGACTAAACTCATCCGCCTGCAGTGGCGCGGGCGGCATGGGGACAGCGTGGGTCGACCGTTCGTGCCACAGACGCTGGTCCATCAGGCGCCTCGCTCGAAAGCGGGCCAATGGTCATCCCAGATCGAGAAGTCTGCTGGTTCGGCGTCGGGCGTCAACGGTTCCGGCGCGTGCGGTGTCCCGTCCGCACTCGCATGGATCGCTTCCTGCGCCTCTCCATGATCGGTTTGTGACTGGGCGACCCGCAGTGTGGCTGCGGCCACCAGGCGTCGGTCTTCCTTCCTCAACTTCGGAGATGGAGTCAATTCGTTGATCTGGGCGAGGATTTCATTTCGCCCCGTCTTGCCGGTCAGCGCGGCGTTGCCGCCACGCTCACGCACTCTCCTGATGGCTACTTCTGCCGTCTTCTGTGTCATAGGTGCTTGGAGTAGGTCGGCGCCCCGCCAGGGGATTTCATGAATGGTGCCGAGGTCCGGGTGCCGAAACCAAATGCGCGAGATGTCGTGGGGATCCCAGATGAAAGGGGTCTGCTGTCCGTCGAGCTGGAAAGTGCCCTTGGGTGCCAGTCGGAAGTCCTTGAGGACGCGGGCATCGTAAACGAGGTTATTGAATTCAACGCCAGCGTGACGAAGCGTCCCCCAACGGGTCGGCAGGAAGTCGTACATCAAGTCCGGTCGGGTGGGGACGTCGATTGCCCCAACAGCTTCGAGGCTGATATCGAACATATCGAGTGGGGAAAGCCGGATGTCCGGGGTGGTCGGCAGGATTAGGCCTGTGTGTTGCGTCCGGTGGTAGTCCAACGCGATGAACCGATGCAAGTGAGCCTGGAGTTCCGCAGCCGTCACCAGCGGTTCTTTCGCCACGAATCGTCCGCGCTCGGCCACATAGCGTCCCTTGTACCCGCCTAGCTGCTGCAGCCCGCGTTGAAGGGTTTCGTGCCACCGCTCGATATTTGGATTGTCGGTGGGCTGCCCCTTTCGATTCACCAGTAGGTCGATCATCAGGAATCGAAGGAGTGCCCGGATGAACGCTGACAAGAAGATGGAGCCGTTGTCCGTACTGATCGCCGTCGGCGACAACGCGGGGATTTCGTGTAGGCCTTTGATGCTGATGCCTCGGCCAGGTCGCGGTTTGAGCGTCCACGCGGACAACGCCAGACCGCGGGGCAGACCCGCCCACCGCCAGTCACCGATCGAAGTGCCGTCCACCACCATGTGGAACGGCCGCAGAATGTCGTAAATGATCAACCCTGCGTCAACCGCGTCGGCGCTCATGGCTATGACCCGCAGTGCGAGCACGACTTTGGAAAGGACATCGATCGCGCTGATGATCTCCACGCTCATAGGCCGTTCATGCGCGACGTCCCACACTAGATTGTCAGCGCGTGTCACGTCGATGGCGACGACCTGGCCCAGTCGCAGTGCAGGAAAGTGTTTGTGGCCCGAGACCTTCCGCGAGGCTGTGCTGGCTTGGGCGCGAGTCGTGCCCCCTTGGGCGGCGCGGCGCCACGCGACGTAGCGGCCAGTGAGCCGTTGTGGTGTGTCCACGTCCTTCGTCCCAGCGTCGATCAGCCTCACGTGGGCCCGTCGAATGATCTCACCGTTGTTCGGCGTTGATTTGTCTCCGTTAAGGCCGTTCAGCTCAGCATCTAGGGCGTCCTTCCACGCCTCGTCCATGGCGGCGAATTGCTGGCCGGGTGTCCTGTAGCGCTCGTCGACAAGCCCCGGGAAGCCTTCATCCAGGTAGGCATTGACCCATCTCTTGATTGAGGAGAGGCCGGTCTTCTTTCGAGGCGCGCCACCTTCTACGATCTCTCGCTGTCGCACACGGTCAGAGGCCCACTCTTGCTCCAGTTGCTCGGCCATGACTTGCGAGCGAGCGTGGATCGAGGAGCCGCTGTCCTCGTCGAGAGGTGCCCACCGTGGCTCGTCGTTGCGCGCGAAGGCAGGGTGTCCGTCGCGGTATCCGGTCAGGATCTCCTGAACCACTTCCAGTTTGGTCAGGGCGTCTTGTCTGGCGCTTTCGGATAACTGATCCCACCACGGCTTCATCGGAGCGTGGACGTTGTCAATCTTCGTTCCGTTGATGCGCCGGACCTCGCCCACCTCAGGCCAGGCCACGGAGAACTCGTCACCGTGACAGTCGAGCAACTCAACCCCGAACGGACTGACAAAAGCGACTCGGGCGATGCCGGTCCACGTCAGCACTCGCGCGCCCTTGACCAGTGTGGTGTGGCTACGCATCGTGGCTGACCCGCGCAACCATGGTCGACTCCTGAATCTGGGCACTCAGATCCACGCACAGGTCACCGCGCCAAATCAAATGCCAGACGCACGCCTTTGACCGCGGATCGCCGCCCGCGAGATCGAACAGTGCACCCAACGTGGAGGGCCCGCCAGCGACCGCTTCGAGGATCTCCCCCTCAAAGGTCCCCAACCATGACGGCGCCACGCGTGAGCAGTGCAGCCACAGCTCGTTCAGCCGCTGGACGGTACTGATCCCTGCGAATGTGGCATAGTTCCACCCGACTTTGCTGCAAGCCTTGGCCGTCGCGGCAGTGGCACGATTGAAACGGGCGTCTCGGCGAGCCTCCGGCCGGGCGTCCCACACCGTGACCTGGCCCGCGCGGTTCAGAACCAGTAAGTCGGGAATGTGACGAAAATTCTCATCGCCCGTAACAGCCAGCTCCAATGGCTGGGCCACGATCCACTCGACCTCGGGATCTCGATCAAGCATCCTGAACAAGTCGTGCTCGAGTCCGCTTTCCAGAAGGTGGAACGAGTCAGTGGTTTGCGAAAAGGCGAGCGCGGCAATATGTCGCTGCCTCGCCGACCTAATCGGTTCGCGCACTGGTTGCATGGACCGAACAGGCGGCTCCCCACGGTCCCAGTCCCATGCAGTTGGCGACTTTGAGTCGCCGGTGACAACCAGCCATCTGAACTGCATCGTCTGGTGAACGGTGTGCTTCATCTCTCTCCTCTGCGTAGTGCGTTATAAACATGCATAATATGGCATCAATGCTGCTTTCTTTCAACACGACGTGACCATTTGTGAGGTCTGTCGGGAGAAAGCAGCTAGTGACGAACACCCCCCGCGTTGTCCGGCCCTGGTGCCACGATGACCTCATGACCAGACCTACTGAAATCAGGGGAGCACCGCGCACACACGTCGCTGACGGCCAGTGGCCTGACGGACCGCTCAGTCCGGTGGTCCCGGCTCAGTACGCCCAGGTTCTGGCTCGCAACCTACGTTCGGCGATCGCCAGCCAGGACTTGACCCAAGAGGAGGTATGTCGGCGAACTGGACTAGATCGCAGCACCCTCTGGGGGATTCTCGCGGGAAGGCGCTGGCCTGACCTCGTCAGCATCAGCCGACTCGAGTGGGGTCTCGGTCGCAGACTGTGGCCGCTGGAGGACATCCTGCTCATGCAGCATGTCCCGCCGACCGAGTCGCCTTCGGACGGCCGCAGGAGAACGCCGAGCTAGCGGGAGGCGCTCTTGTCAGAGCGCTTCTCGGTCGCCGTCACGGCAGGGTGGCGCGGACACCCGACGACTCAACCGGCAGGCAGGGCTGGCACATTAACGACCATGGTTCGCCGCGCTGCCACAGATGCCTCGCCGAGGGCGTTCGCCATTCCAGGAACAGGTGAATGGCCCCACTGCCGCGTCTCGGGTCCGCTCTACGCGCACGCAGCCGCGGAATTCGCGCGCAAACTGGGGTCGAAGAAGGGTCAGCAGAGCGTTCGATCGCTCGGAAGAACGACCGGTGTCGACGGCACGGTGATCGCCCGCATTCTCCGTGGTGAAGGGTGGGCGAACGGCCTGCAACTCTTCAGAATCTGCACACAATTCGAAATCGAACTCTTCAGTCATGCACAGCTTCGGTCCTATCGGGTGGCCCAACTGGTAGAGGATTTCGTGAGTTTCGTGGGGCGAGCCGAACTTGTCACGGATCCCAGCGACTTCGTTCCCCGCGGCCCTGAAGCAGGGAAGGAACCTGGATTCTGTCCCGACATTTATGTCCCCGAATCCAGACTGGTCATCGAGGTGAAGGCCTGGCCACCGACACATGCTGAGGCGTGGAGGCGATTAGCCGAAATGGCTGCCCGGAACTTCCAACTCCTTCAAGAATCTGCCGGGGTTGACGGATTGGCTTTTGCCCTCCTGCTTGCCGACGAACCTGATCAGGCCCAGGTTGACTGGCTGGCAAGTCACGAGATTCTTGCGATCTATCCTGATAATGACGGTTTCTCCGACTCAGGTGGTGGTTGGCTGGTCGAACGGATTCGAAACGCGGGCCGGGCCTCGCCACAACCAAAATAGGACGTTTCGTAGTGGCTCACGCCGTCACCATCAGCTCCGCGATAGCCGCAACCTCAGCCAGCACCGCGGCCGACTCCAAATCAAGATCGAGTGTGTGAGCATTGATTGTCACGCCCGCGCCCTCAGGACCGGCACCCCGAATCCGGTAGTCTGCACCGGCCTCGTTCCCCTCCGCGTACACCAGATGTCCGGTGCTCAATCCGAGCGACGTGCAATAGGCCAACAGTTGGTACACGTCAGCGTTGGGGAAGCCGGACGGCTTCTCCGCCTTGTACTTGGCGTCGACGACGATACCCGGCGCACTACCGCGGGGCCCCGGGTACCAGACGAGATCGGGACGCAGCCTCACTGAACCCTCATCATCGAGTTGCCAGCCGCGGTCCTGACACACGGACCGGCCACCCGCGTGGGCGCGTAAAGCATCGCCGAGCGCGACCGTGACGAAGTCCTCAAACACGACCGGCATGGACACCATGAACCCGCTGGCCCGGACAGTCCCTCGCGCCAGGTCGAACGACGATCCGGCGAGCACCAGTTCGGCCATCCGCAGCGCGCTCCAGTAGCGGCTATTCAACCGTGTGGGTTTCCACGGCGGCAGTGGTTTGCCAGCGACCAGATCACTGACTTCGGCCAGTCGGTGCGCCGCCTGCAGCAAACGCCGACGGGTCGTGGCAGGCAGCGATGGAACACGCAGCATGCGGCGCAATGCGGCCTTGAGAATCCGGTTCTCGGCAATGTCGACCGTGAACTCGTCGTACGTCACCTCAATCGGCAGGACCTGCCCGAAGTGTCGGCGGAACTGATCCACGTGACGAACTCGACCGCGCACGGTCATCCCCGCCTCGTCCAGACTCAAGTACCCCTGCAACAGCCCGGCTCGCAGCGCCCGATCAGCCAGGCGAGCCAATGCCTCACCCACGGCCACGGGCAGGTCGTCCATCTGCGGCAGGTCCACCCAGTCGTTGCGCCACCCTTTCGCCGAGGCGGCGTAGCCCATGAGGAACAGCAGTCGATGAACAGCAACCTTCGGTGCGACCCGTAGGTCCACACCAGCATCGCCCGGACCGTGCAGCACAGCCGCTCCGACGTTGCCGGTGGCGCGCACACTCCACAAGTCGTGGGCAGGAGAATCGGCACGCACATCGACCAACCCGCTGCTGATCAGCAATTCGGCTTGCGCGCCGGTAAGTTCAAGGCCCAGCCAGTCGCCGGTCTCGCGCAGATCGATTCGACGCATGCCACACCCGGTCTAGTCGGCGAGGGGTTCGGCGGTTGCGATTTCGTCCACGTCAGCCCCGAACCCATCCGATTCGGGTGAATCGTCCAAAACGTCGGCCACCCCAAGGTTTCGTCGAACCTGTGCCAGCAACCCACTGAGCGCGTACGCCTGGCGGACGTCGACGTCTTCACCGGCGTGGTGTTCCTCCAGCAAAGGAAGGATGTCGGTCTCCCACATCTCCGCCAAGCCGTCGGGATCGGTGTAGATCCAGTCCTTCATGAAGTAGCTCGGCCCGATGGCGTAATCCCGCGCGCCCAGGTGCTCGTTCAGCACGGCCATCAACTCGCCCACCTGTGAATCGGGATGCTTCTTGGCGAGCCACCCGGCCAGGATGCCGCTGACGTGCGGCTCGTCGGGGTGCAGTGAGATGAAGGCGAACCGGCGGCGCATCGCCGAATCAACCAACGCAATGGACCGGTCCGCGGTGTTCATTGTGCCGATGATGAACAGGTTCGCTGGCAGGCTGAACGGTCGCGCACCCTCCTCCGAGTAAAGGGTGTCGATGGCCCGCTTGCGATACTCCAGCAGGAAGTACAGTTCCCCGAACACCTTCGCGAGGTTGGCCCGATTGATCTCGTCGATGATCAGCACGTACGGTGTGCTCGGATCGTCCCGGGCCTGATCCGCGATCTGCATCAACGGGCCCTGCCGCAACGTGAAGATCGCCTGACCGTCTACTAGTCCCGGCCGGAACCCGGCGATGAAGTCCTCGTATGCATACGACGGGTGGAACTGAACGATGCGCACGTTCCCCGTGCTGGTGTAGGACTCGGCCAACGCCTGCGCGACGAAGGTCTTTCCCGTGCCGGGAGGCCCGTACAAGATGATCTGGTTCCGACGTCCCAGTAGGCGGGTCACGCGCTGCAGCCAACTCAGCGGCAAGAACACTGACTCGGCGAGGTCCTGGGTCGGGTCGGGCAGCGTCGCTGGGGTCGGCGGCGGAACGGGCGGTTTCTTGATCTCTGGGAGAAGTTCGTTGATCACCGGGGCGATGTCGGTGAAATCTGCAACGTCGTCACCCGTTTGTAGTCGCTCTGGCAGGGGATCGGGCAACTCGGTGAATGCGAGTCCTTCTCCCGTTTCCCAGGCCACGTTCCTTCGCACCCGCGACGGCAGGTTGGCGCCATCTACCCATGCTGGCTCGGTCATGACTCGACCGACGTGAACCAGCCCTTCTGACGTTGTGACAATCAAGTCGTCTGGTTGCATGAGTCTGAGGAATCGGTCGTACTCGTCCACTTTCCGACGACGATAGTCGGAGGCCCGACCGCTGAAAGCGACGTCGACGGCCTGAACCACGTCAGCCCGTTCAACCGGAGGTTCAACGGTGGTCATATTCGTAGCAGGCAGCGAAACGAATCCTTCGTCCAACCACTGCGGGACCAAATTGACCCCGGACACACTTGAGCCTTTGACCAGCCATGCCCGCTGCCCGGGTGGTTCACTGGCAAGCAATGCTCGCAGCTGTCCAACGGTCAGCTTCTGTGATTCCGGCGCCCTGGGGTCAGCTTCGACTCCTTCTGCGGCCAGCAGTGCGAGCTGTTCAGCCCGTCGTTCTGCCGTGGCTTCGCTGCTGGCGCTGGGCGAACCGTCAACGTAGAGCAGGCGATACCAACCCGGGATCTTGTTCGCCCACAGGTAGACGCCCATCTGGCCGGGATTCCGGTCAAGAACCTCACCCACGTCATTGAAGGAAGCCCAGCGGCCGGACGGTATTCGAGCCAGCAACCGTGCCAGAACCACTTCACTTCGCGTTGCGGCCGCCTGCTTCTTCTCGGCAGCGACCTGCTCATGGTATTTCGCGTGCATCGCAGCGCCAAATGCCTGCGCATCGGGATGGTCCACCAGGGCCTGGCGACCTGAATCCGCGAGCGTCCATTGCCCCCCCTTTGACCCCTTGGACATCCAACCGATCTTGCTCAGCTCCACAGACCACCAGCGCAAGTTGTGACTGTAACGCTCGTAGCCGGAGTTGTTCAGGGTCAGTTCTACCTCCCGTGGCGGGCACAGCAACTTCGTCTCATCCATCGCCTGAGCAGGCGTGATCGGTTCTTCGTGCTCGGCGAGCGCGTTAGCCAGCGCAAAGACCTGTTCGTAGGTGCGAATGTTCCGGATGACCGTTGAATCGTCATCAGCGGGACCAGGGTCCGCGCCCTCGGCGAGCACTGTTCGAATCCGAGAGTCGACGTTGGGTCTAGTGATCTCGAACACCGTCATGCTGCTGCCGAGGCTGCTTCGAATGTCCTCGTTGAGATCCTCGCGTTTGAGGTTTCCCAGCCAGCCCACTGGCCTGACGTTGTTGGCTTGATCGGGCAGGTCCGGGCGGTATGCTGGCGGACCCAGAATCTCTCCTGCGGCTACCGACGATCCGCCAGGGGAAGGAACCAAAACTAGATCGCTCGGGCTGATCTCCAAAAGGAACCTGCGCATTTGGCCGAACCATGCGCCGCGGGTCGCCACCGATGAGGTTGGATACGTCTTCTTGAGGTGCGCGCGGATTGTTTTCTCATCGCGCAGGCCGGTTATGTCTCCCAATTCCGGCGCGCCCGCAAATACCAATGACTCGTGTTGGCTCAGGTCATACAGCACACCGCCGTCACCGGCTCGAACCACCCACACTCGACTCATCCGTGTTCACCTTCCCGGTGATTGAGTATTGCTTCGCGAGCCCTCTGGGCATCAACGTCACCAAGCCGATGCTATTGCCCCCGGCTCACAGAAGGGCGAACGATAGCTCCGCTTCTGTGTCTGGCGGGAGGGTCGGCCAACACGAGCGCAATCGGGGATGTTTCCTGGGTCCACTCCGATCCAGTGCTCGATGGGCAGGATCGACTTGACTTCGCGGGATGCTGTCACTCGCCTTTGCCCGTGACACCAATCCTTAATTGCTCCGCTTCCTTGAACTCGGTGACACGCAGTTGGACGGCCCGCCGAACCTGATGGTCCTCAACCTCTTGGCCGACCAACGTCCCGAACGGGTCGCGGATGGCGCGCAAGTAAGGATGCGCATGGTGCAGGTCTGCCCGCAGGTTGCCCACCAGGTACAGCCAGAAGGCGGACCTCGCCTCGCTGTTTTGGGCGCTCTTCCACTCGTTCCAACTCATCGCCTGAACGCGGGCGTCGATACCGGAGGACTTCAGCTCGATGAGTCGGTCGAAGCGTCCGTCGCAAATGGTCAGGATGTCGAACCCAGGAAACAGTCGCCCGATTCCTTTGGACTCAAGGTCCTTGAAGATCGCAGCCACTACCTGACTGGATTCCTCGGCGGCCTTGATAAGCGCGGGTGTGTGCACGTCAACGACAAGGGTGCGTGCGCCGGTATCAGGAATGGCGGTGTCCAGCATGATGGGTGCCAGTCCGCCCCGCCCCAGCCTGCCCAACTCATAGGTCATGGCAATGCGCATTCCGAGTTCGTCTAACGCATTCAGGTCCGTTCCCGGAGCGGCGCGCAGCCCGGCCAATCCAGGCGACGATCCTGTTCCTGCGCTGCCGCTACCTGTTCCGCCCGTTCCGGCGCTGTCGTGGGCGCGATTCTCACCAAACACGGTGATGGGTTCGCCCTCGACGGTGAGGTCTTCGAACCGGAGCAGCGGGATGGGTGGCGCAGCGGGCGGGGACGGTGTAGGCGTTGTGGCGGGCGCTTCGTCACTGGGTCCCGACGTCGAGGCAGCCGTGCGCAAGTCCTCGGGATCATGGACCTTGGGTTCTGGGGGTCTTTGCTCACCGAGGTCACGGAGTTCGTCGGCGATTTCCTCGACGAAATTCGAGGCGCCTGCAATGTCAAGCAGCCGGGAACGCTGGTGGGAGTCGCTTTGGATGAATGCCAGAAATGTTTCAACCAGGTTGATGCCCAGTGTGTCGGCGATGGCCATTGCCAGGTCTTGAGCGGTTTCCGGAAGGGGCGGCCAGACGCTGCCCTTCCAGACGATGAGTGCCTGCATGGGTTGGTCGCCCGTCGGTTGGCGAACGTAGTAAGAGCGATTCGTGGCCGGGTCAAATGAGGACCCGTGGACCGTGCATGACAGGTGCAGTTCTTCGACGGGCTGGATTTGGGTGAGCAGTTCGGTCAGCAGGCGGCGGTCCCGCGGGTCGGAGCGCTCTGCCCGAATTCTGGCCAGCAGAGGGGGTAGCAGTTCGGCGAGTTTTCCCCGGATCGTGGCGATCTCCGGTGGCTTGAATTCCGACGTGACCCAGTCTGCGGTCCACTCCAGGACGTCTTCCAGGAGTTGCGCGCTGAAGAGCGCCGTCAGGGGTTTTGTTGCACCCGATTCGGCTTCCAGAACGAAGAGTGGCAAGCGACCGGCCACGCCGCTGCGTTCACGAATGCCCGGAGTGGATGCGTATAGAATCGCGCTTGCCGGAAGAAACTGCATCCCTTCTGGGGTGTCTGCAAGCAGTTCGACATCACCGAGCAACCCCTGTTGCTCGGCGTCGCCCGACTGTCCGGAAAGCAATTCGAAGAGCTGACGATAGACGGGTTTGACTACGGTTCGCAGCTGGGTTCTATCAAGCGGAACCGGGTTGTCCTTGACGTACAGTCGGCGGAGGTTGTCGCACAATTGCCGTGCGTCGTCCAGCCCGAAGACTGAGGGTGACAACTCGGCCCTGATCCCGAGACGATCAGCCAACGCCCGAACCGACGAACTGGGCAATCCGGTCGGTAGGTCAAGCACCGGAAGAAGCTGTCCGGCTGAGCGTCCGCTCCTGCCCAGGCGTCGCTCAAGTTCCTTCGACGGCGCCCAGGTGATGTCTCCAGATCGTGGACCCTGGGTCGTCGGGCAAACTGATCGAGACTTCAGTCGGCACAACCACACGTTGTCGCCGACGTCATGCAGTTCTTCGGTCAAGGCCCGAGGTGGCCTGCGGTTGCCGGGCCACTTGCCCTTCGTCACTAGGGCGACGCGAGTGCGCGTGTGGGAAGCGTAGCTGTCCCAGTTCCGCACCAGATGTTCCAGCAGTCGCTTGGCGATTTCGGTGGTCCGGTCTTGTTCGACAGCTTGAAGCAGTTCGAAAGCGTGATCGAGATCGTGGGCTTCGTAAAGGAAAGGGTTCACGTCGTCGCTGTCGGGTCTCGCGTTGAACCAGGCGTGGAGGTGACGCGAGTAGTCATCCCATGTGGAGCCGAGGTTGCGAAACGCCTGCCCTTGGGGTTGTCGTATCCCTTTTGTTGTCAGCCAGCCTGTGTTGTCGTCTTCGACGTCATGGAAGTGGATGAGCCGCAGGGAACGGTTGACGCCGATCCATGACAAGAAGGCCACCCACCGGTTCCGTTCGGTGGATTCCAGAGCCTGATCGGTGTCTTCGTCCGTGCTGACATCATCATCGGTGGAATCGAGATCACTCGCGGACTCGTCTTGACTGTTGTACTGGAGTAGCTGTCCGATGAATTCCTCCGGCGGGGCAAGGAATGCACAGTCGAAGTCCACGCTGCCGATTGTTCGGGCGGCGTCAAAGAGATCCTCCACCGAGTCATCGCCGAGCCAGTCGCGTCCGAAATAGACGCGGTAGGCGGGAAGCCATTTCTTCTCACCGTCCAGTGTGCGGCAGGGAACCGGAAGCCTGCTCAGTCGGAACTGGGCGCGGTCGCTTTGGAGGCGCTGAAACCGCAACGGGCGATCGGGCTTCACGAACGATCCGGCCAGTTGGCAGATCGTTGCCAACGCCGCGATGCTTTGCAGGTCGTGCTTCATCCGGGAAGCCTGTTCGTCCGGATTCAACACGAGGGCGGGAGTGACGCCCTCGCGCATGACTTCCTCAAAACGGAAATCGTGCACATCAAACAGCGCGGACCAGGACATCATCTGATCGCCTAGGAAGGTCGTGCGTTCCGGGGGCGTCAGCGCGCCCCAACACAACGAGTGACACATGAATCTGAGCCCCGACAATGGGAGGTCGAAATGGGCGGAGCGAGGCGGATAGAAAGCCTTCTGAATCCCGAGCGCGACACGTATCGGCGTCCCATCATCACTTTGCCCAACGGGAAAGAGTGCCTCCTGACGCGCTTGCGCAACGACACCGTCGCGGTCTTCCGGCTCGACTCGTTGCAGAAGAGCCGTGCATATCTCCAGAACCGGATCGACTTCGAATCCGCCGGATGCGTGTTCGATGAACGCGGAGCCTTCAGGGTCAAGGAGTGTGGCTAGGGCCGACAATGATTCAGCGGGACGCAGCTCGCGCGCGCCGTGATCTGCCGCGATGCGGGCCCACCTACCCGCGCAGAAATCGGCTGACGGGAGCCAATGGCCGTCGTGTAGAGCCTCGGGACGCAGGAGCCTGCGATAGGCGGCGCCTTGGTCGTCCAAGTAGACAGGGGGCATCACGGAGTTTGCTATCGGGACCAACCGACCGGACTCCAACGGAAGCAGGGGTATCTGCGCGAGTGCCGCGCTCAGGGAAGCGTGGAGCATGGCCGACGCATCATGCCCGCCGTCAGTGCGGTCGGTACGCTCAAGGGTTTCCAACACCGAGAACGGACCGTGTTCGAGCAGGACCGGAACCAGTTTCTCTGCGTACAGCTTGGCGGCCGTGTTGACCAAGTGGGCGTTGTAGTCGTGAGGTTCGCTGGACACCCGCACCTGCTGGCGAGACAGGTCGGTGGTGAACGCCCCATTGACGATGAATGGATACGGGCACCGTTGCTGGGTCGGCAGGAACACATGGAAGTAGCGCCACGATTCGGGCACAACGACGTGCTCGCTCCCCCGAGCGAGCACCGCTACCGCGACCTCCGTCAGATCGACCCCTTCCCAAGCTGGCCCCGACAACCCCGTTCTGTTCGCACCGATCGACACATCCGCGTCATGCGCCACCACAAAGGTCGCGGCTTCATCCGCGTCAGAACGTACGCGCACGCGGTAGATCCCGCTGTCGATCAGGCCGGGCGTTAAGGACCACTGACCATCGCCGGTCTGCTTCTCACGGGTCACATCCCACCGCTTGCTGGTCGTGAAGCCCTGCTGCTCGACTCGCACTTCAACCCGCTCCAAGTGCTTGAGGAACAGGACAGTGGTGAGGGGAATGGCCGCGAGTCGGTCAGCGAGCGCTCGCCGCTGCTCGGTGCTCAGGTGCGTTCGAAAGGGGAAACGGAAGGCCGTCTTGAAGCCTTCGGCCGCGAAGCCAGACCACACTTCGTCTGTTGGATCTGCGGCGACGGGGAACCGCATTGCTGGGGCGGCTTTCGGTGGCGGCTCGTACCACTCGGACCACAGATCGGCAAGGTACCTCAGCGCGTGATCTTGCCCGAGTTCAAATGAATGGGGGGTGGAATAGACGACCGGACGTTGAGTGATCTCCAAGACTGATTTGAATCCCAGGCCCTTGTGACCGATCGACGCGCGACGGGTTCCATGAACGTCAATCTTCGAACTGGCACCAAGACCGCACAGGCCTTGGATGTCCGAGTCGGTCAACGCTCGACCGGAATTAGCCACCCACAGTTCGTTGTCGGTGATGAGGAAGCAGATGCGATCGTCGTGGGTTTCCTCACCCTCCATCGCATCGTCAGCGTTCTGCAGCAGCTCATAGATCAGTCGGCCACGGTAGTCATTGGCGACTTGCGCTTCTTGACTGAGGTCTTCCTGTAAACGCGATGGGGCAGCCCGGTAGACGCCGAGGTTCTGCTCGACGATCCGATCAAGAACCGTGGTGGTCATGGACCGGGTTCCTTCGAAGCTGCCGTGCGGGGAGCGTGGCGGGGGCCTTGGCCGGGGGGTGGGTCTATGGGTGTTTGGTAGGGGATTCCGGTCTCGGCGGCAGTGGCCATGCGGTCGTAGTAGTCCAGCACTAAGCGGCGGGTGCGGAACTCGCCGTGGTCGCGCTCCTCATACTTACGCAAGACGAGGAACGAGTCCAGGACGTGCTCGACCTCGTCCCGCTGGAGTCCGTAGACGTGTGTCATTGCTGCATCCAGCTCGCACTGAATCGATGCGCGCCGCTCGGGGTGCCATTTGAAAGGTTCGCCGTCGTAACCATGATCCTCTGCATATGGGCTGAGCCTACGAGATGTGTAGCTCAACTCGATCACACGAGGCACGACGAAGGCGGCCAAGTCGGAGTCCGACCAAGCAGGAGGTTCGAAGAAAACGCGTGGTTCAGGACAAGAAACTTGCTTCAGGATGAAATACGCCAAATTTGTGCCGCTAAGTTTCTTCCGCGCTACGTAATCGAAGGCCATCGAGGACCAAATTGCGTGAAGCAGCGGAGTCAACTTTGGGTCACCCAAGAAGGCGAGCGGGAACTTGTTGCCCACCGCTGATAGCGGAAAGACAGTGGGAATCATGGTGCGGAGCTGATCGGCCTTCGTGATGTCTCGCCACCCGAAGAGCCACCCACGATCGGTTCGAGCGTTCGCTGCGCTTGCGACCTCATCTTCGGGGACCCAGTAGCGCGCAACCGACTCAAGAGTGGGATCCGCTAACAGTCTCGCACTGAGGAGTGGCAGCGTCCCTTTGTTGAGTTGTGCTTGTGAAGCGCCAGCGTAGGTTGCGAAACGATGGTTGTAGTGACTCAGCATCTTACCCTCATAGAGGGGCAACCACCGCTGCAAAGTGCCCCCACTATCGTCCTCGGAATGCCAAACCCAACCGTCAAAGATAGCTCCGCACGACCTCAACTCGTCAGGAGTCCGAAACCTGTGAGAGTCGTTCGCCATATCGAACATTCGCATGAATGACAGCCCCCAGGGATTGCCAATCGATTCATGATCACTCCAGAGGACACCGTGGCGCCTATACATCGCTAGTGTGATGTCAGCATCCTTCCGCGTTCGGAACATCGGTAGGGTCCCTGTGTTGGGATTGAGTAGCAGAATCTCGGCGGGTGTGAGTTCGTATTCGCGTTGTCTGACGTCCTCGACATATCGCGTGTAAAACGCCATCCGTACCTGGCCGATCCGAACACCAACTCCGCCGAATGTCGTGCAGGCGAACCTCAGCTGGTTGTGCACCCCTGCAAAGATCTTTGCCTCGTTTTCAAAATCGTAGAAGGCCGCGAGTCGCCGCGTGCGCAGGGTGTCTGCGAAGAAGGGGGCTGTGGTGGCGTCGGTGGCTAGCCCGGTGGGGGTGATGACTCCGGCCCGACCCATGGGGTTGATGACCGTGCGGAAGGTTTCAGCGAATATCGAGTAGGTATTCACATCTCCTCGGCCTGTGAGCGGGTAGCGGCCGGATGTTCGGATGTATTGGCTTTCGGCTTCGCTGTCTCGCTCGGCGGCTTCGAACTGCTGGGCGAGGATCGGGTTGGTTTGGGTCAGCGCCGCGATGAGGCGTCGTCGGGCTGCCGCGTTGGGGGCATCTGCGATGTCGGGGTCGCGTTCGCCGAAGAATTCTTTCTCTTGGATCTTGACTCGTTCCCAGGGGGGATTGCCGACCATGACGTCGAAGCCACCAATCCAGCCGGTGTCCGGATCAGTGTTGGGGTTCGGTTCGTCGGGGACGCTGAAGATGTCGGGGAATTCGATGTGCCAGTGGAAGAACCGGTGCGCAGCGGCGGCTCCGGCGACAGCGTCGCGGATGGCTTCGGCGGGTTTGTCGTTGGCTTCTAGCATGCGCACGGTGCCGGTCGTTATGGGTATCGGGTTCGTCGTCGTCTTCTTCTGGAAGAACGCTGCGGCCCAGGAGTCGGCGGCGGACTTGAGCTTCCGCAGCTCAGGGGAGTCCCTGAGTTCTTCGTACCGTTGCCGTTGTAGCGCAACGTCGTCGAGTGTCAGCACGGGTAGTGCGTTCAGGGCCAGAGTCGCATCGACCAGAAGCGAGTTGGTGAAGGCTGCGAGGTTGTGTTCTAGGAAGGACATCTGGTTGGACTGGTCGCGTTCGATGGCGTTGCGTTTCTTCCACTTGGTGGCGGTCGGCTTGTCGTCGCCGGTGATGGGGGCGAATGCTCCGTCGGGGATTCCGGCGGCGAGCAGTGCCGGGGTGGTTCCAAGCAAGGAGTTGCCAACCTTGATGTGTGCATCCAGAAAACCAAGGGGTCTTCCGGGCTGGATCGCTTCCAGCCACAGCGATACCCTGGCGAGTTCGGCGGCCATGGGGTTGAGGTCGACCCCGTAGATGCATTGGGCGACGACGTCGTGGATAGCGTTTTGGGCTTGGGTGGCGGACGGTTCGGTTTCCCCAGAGCGCAGTCGGGCGAGCCGGTTCGCGATTCGGCGAGCGGCGGCCACCAGGAAATGACCTGAGCCGCACGCGGGATCGCAGACGCGCAGGGCTAGCAGCGCTGCTTCCTGTTCGATGGCGCTTCCGCCCGTTGTTGCACGGTCCAGCAGTGGGTCCAGAGCGTTGTCCAAGACGAGGTCGATCAGTGAGGATGGCGTGTAGTACGAGCCGGAGGTCTTGCGTTCGTTCCCCGCTCCCGGCGCGAGGGTGAAGGTGCGTTGCACCGGGTCGATGCGGGGGTGCAGTTCCAGCAGTCCTTCGTAGATGCCGCCGAGTTCCTCGGCGCCGAGGTGGCGGAAGTCCACGGACCGCAGGGCGTGACCGCCAGCGTCGCGCGTGGTTGAGAGCAGCCGGATCGCTTCGAGCAGCGAGTGGTTGGCTAGTGCCTGTCCGGCGAGGACGTCGATCTCGGATGGTTCGAAGATGCCGCCGAGTCCGGGTAGCCCGAGCTGGGGTAGGCCGCCGGTTGCGCCGAGTCCGGTGAAGACCAGCTCGACTTGGGCGGCGAGGTCGTGGTGGCGGGTACCGATGCGGGTTCGTGCGAGGGTGCGCAGTCGTCGCGATGAGAAGTAGGTGGTGTACCGCGCAGCGGCTTCGGGGTTGGCGGCCGGAGTGAGCAGCACGTCGCGATCTTCGGCGACCAACCAGAACAGCAGCCTGTACACAAGTCGCAGCAACGCGCGCTGGTAGTCGACGACGGTGATGTCACCACTGCTCAGCCGGTCTCGTAGGGCCTGGTTGGCGGGTTGGGACAGGTACCCGGTGCCGAGGACTTCGATGGCTTTCTCGACTTGTCCGCGCAGGCTGGTCAGTGCGCGCGTTCCCGAGGCGATCGCGTCGGTGCGCCAGCGTTCAATCCAGCGGTCCCCAACGCTACCGGGTTCCCCGTCGTCATTCGTCAGCCGGGCGAGGCGGGATTCGTGGCACATCGCGTAGAGCAGGACGAAGTCGGAAAACTGTTCGGAGTCGAACATCGTTTCCAGGTCGAACTCCACATAGGCTTGACCGACGAGGGCGGTGGAGTCGCGC
>JBAXOQ010000039.1:0-20673 GCA_037133175.1 Actinomycetes bacterium | reverse complement strand
GGACATGCGGCGGGCAGGTCGTCTTTGACGTATGATGTGCGCCTCTCGAGGCAGGCCAAACGCGCTCTCACGCACGACCTGCCGCAGGCTGTCGCCGTTGCCTGTTTCGAATTCATCTACGGTCCGCTCGCGGAAAACCCCCAACGGGTCGGCAACCAACTGAGGGGGCCGCTACTCGCGCTCTTCTCGGCCCGCCGCGGAGAGTTCCGGGTGGTGTACGACATCCTCGACGCGGAAGTAGTTGTCGAGGTCGTCACTATCCGGCACCGGCGGGATGCGTATCGGAAGTGACCGGCACGGCGCGAAGGTTGATTGGCGACGAAATGTGGTGGAGTTCCGCTTCAACGTGTGAATAGGCGTCACAGACCAACAGCGGCGGGGAGATGCTGTGAGGTCATCCTGGCAGATTGCTCTGTAGCGAACGTGGGCCGCTCGGGTGAAGCTGCCGAAACCGACAAGAGACATTCGAGGTCACGTGGTTCAATCGATATGGGTTCCGGTCATCTACCGTCGGTCCGATGGTGATTTGAGGGGTGGTTGTCATGGCAATAGGCCGTCGTTTTTCTTGGTTCAGTGCTTGCGGCGTCTTAGCGAGTCTGGCCTTGGGATCGGTCGCCGTTGCGGCTTTACCGGAGTCCGCGGCGGCTGGGCCACCTCGCCCTTACGACGCACTACCGGCCAAGATCGTGGCTCTCGGTGACAGCTTTACCGCCGGATTCGGTTACTACGGTGACGGTAGCGGTATGAGCGCCGTGAGGTTGCCTTGGTGCATGCCGGGTGACACACCCAACGACGCGTGCTCGTCTAACAGTGACACGACCGACAAATCGGCAGCAGGACTGAACTTTCGGTCCGACTACGGATTCGGCAACCAGGTGTCATGGGCGGCCCAGTTTGCTGCCGCGAAGGGAATCACGAAGGACAATGCCGGACAGTACTTCCGCAACTTCGCTGTCAGTGGGGCGACTCCGGACGACTGGGCGAACGACAAACTGAAGTTCTCAAAATTCGGTAACAAGCCGGGTTTGCAGGTCGTCAAGGAGGAAGATCCGCAGCTCATTCTGATGACTCTCGGTGGTAACCCAGCCCTGACGAATATCTTGTTTGGCTCTGGCAACAAGTGTTCCGTTCGACAGACCTATGCTTGCTTCAAGGAGGTCATCGACAGTTTCAAGACTCGACAGAACCTCGAGAAGGTCTACACCCGACTGCTGAACGAAACGGATGCGCTGATATTGCCGCTGCTGTACCCGCAGGTGGTCTCGTCGGTGAACCTCTACCTCGCTGAGAACCTGCTGGTCGCTCGCAGTGCCCTGAACGACTCGGTTGTGCAGGCGATCGAAAACGTGCGGAAAGGATCGCCTGACAAAGCGTGGCGGATCGTCTGGTCGCATAAGGATTTCAATGTGGGGCTTCCGCCGGGCGGATACAGCAAGTTCTTCAACTGCTATGGACTCTCTGCGCTTGGTCGGGGCACCGACGGACCGAGTAACCAGTCAACAGCGACCCAGGTTGTCTTCGGGCAGACCCGCGCACAACTGGGCTGGTGCCGGGGAACGCCTTGGATCATCTCGTCCGATACCGGCATCCATCCCAATGCGCTCGGATACACCGGCTTCCGCGATGCTGCGGTCAAGTTGTACGACAGTTGGCCCAAGGTCAACCTCGTGGCGACGCGTGGTGACGTCGTCATGACCAACTGCACCCCGACCATGCTGTACGCCAAGGACTTGACCTTGGAAGGAAAGTCGAGCCGGACTGCGACCCTCCGGTACGCGTTCCAGGGTGATTCCGCGCCGCTGAAGGTCAAGGCTACGTTTCTGGCGCAATCCGGCAAGAGCGTACCGGTTGGGGTGATTGGTCGAACAATGACGCGCGACCCGAGTGGCTCGTTCAAACTCAAAATGCCCAAGCGTGCCGGGCAGTACTCGCTGCAACTAGTACTGGATAGCCCCCGGTGCAGCAAGTTGCCCAACGAGTCGAGCGAGTTTGTCAGCCTGACGGTGAGCAAGTAGCGCAGACCTAGCGTCGGACCGTCGGCAAGCCAGTCGGCAGCTCAGGGGAAACTGCAGGACTGCCTTCGTGCTGGAATCCCTCCCGATTCCGTGCTCCATCTAAGCCGCTGGAATTGCGACGTTCGCTCGGCTCGCGAGCGCGGGGCCGCCCCGACCCTGACGTTGACTGTGGAGTTGTGGCCGTATTCGATCAAGAAAACTGGGCCACAACTTCGCAGTCAACGCAAGGGGTGGCGAAGCTGTTGGAGTCGGCGGTCGGTTAGGGGCGAGCACTCCGGCCTCGGCGCGGACGGCGGCGCCTCACTACACTTCATGAGTGACTGAACCATCCGTGGCCACACGCGACGACGTCCGCAACGTCGCGATTGTCGCCCACGTAGACCATGGCAAGACCACTCTCGTTGACCAGATGTTGCGTCAAACCGGGGCGTTTGCAGCGCACGCTGCGCTGGAGGACCGGGTGATGGATTCGATGGACCTTGAGCGAGAGAAGGGCATCACGATCCTCGCCAAGAACACCGCTGTCAATTACGTCGGCCCGAGTGCACCGAGTCGGGTAGTGATCAATGTCGTTGATACACCCGGTCACGCTGACTTCGGCGGCGAGGTGGAACGCGGCCTGCAGATGGTGGACGGGATCTTGTTGCTGGTCGATGCATCTGAGGGTCCGCTGCCGCAAACCCGGTTTGTGCTGCGCAAGGCGCTAGAGGCCAAGCTTCCGGTGATCCTGGTGGTCAATAAGACCGATCGCCCCGATGCCCGGATCGCCGAGGTCGTGGACGAGACCTATGAGCTGTTCTTCGATCTCGAGGCGAACGAGAAGCAGATCGAGTTCCCGATCATCTACGCATCTGGTAAAGCCGGCCGGGCTTCGTTGAACCGCCCGGCCGACGGGCAGATGCCTGACAGCGACAATTTGGAGCCGCTGTTCGAGACGATCCTGAAAACGATTCCGGCGCCTGCCTACGATCCGGAGGAGCCGCTGCGGGCCCAGGTCACCAACCTGGACGCGTCGCCGTACCTGGGTCGACTGGCGCTTGTCCGCGTGTACGCCGGTGTGCTGCGCAAGGGAGCGCAGGTCGCCTGGTGCAAGTCCGACGGCAGCATCGTCCGAACTAAGGTGGCCGAACTCCTGATCACCAAGGCTTTGGACCGCGTGCCGGGAGAAGTCGCTCATCCAGGTGACATTGTCGCCATTGCCGGGTTCCCCGATATCAACATTGGCGACACGCTGGCTGATCCGGAGGATCCACGGCCGATGCCGCTGATCAAGGTGGATGAGCCGGCGATTTCGATGACTATCGGTGTGAACACGTCGCCGCTGGCCGGCCAGACGGGCCAGAAACTGACAGCTCGTCAGGTCAAGAACCGGCTGGACCAGGAGCTCGTCGGAAACGTCTCGATCAGGGTGCTGCCGACCGAGCGGCCGGACACCTGGGAGGTGCAGGGCCGCGGCGAACTGCAGTTGGCGATCCTGGTTGAGATGATGCGCCGGGAGGGCTACGAGCTGACGGTCGGTAAGCCCCAAGTTGTTACCAGGACCGTCGACGGCGCCCTGCACGAGCCGATGGAACGCCTTACCGTGGATGTCCCGGAGGAGCACATCGGCGTCGTCACTTCGCTGCTGGGCTCGCGCAAGGGACGCATGGAGCAGATGGTCAATCACGGTACCGGTTGGGTCCGCCTGGAGTACGTGGTTCCGGCACGCGGACTCATCGGGTTCCGCACCGAGTTCCTGACCGATACCAGGGGGACCGGCATTGCCCACCAAACCTTTGAGGGGTACGAGCCGTGGCACGGCGAGCTGCGGACCCGTCAGTCCGGATCGCTGGTGTCGGACCGGATGGGTGCCGTCACGGCGTACGCATCGTTCTCGATCCAGGAACGCGGCGTGCTCTTTGTCGGGCCCGGTACTGAGGTTTACGAGGGCATGGTCGTCGGTGAAAACTCTCGGCAGGACGACATGGATATCAACATTGTTCGTGAGAAGAAGCTCAACAACATCCGCTCCGCCACGTCCGAGGCCTTCGAGAGCCTGGCGCCACCGCGGCTGATGGGCCTGGAACAAGCGTTGGAGTTCTGCCGCGATGATGAGTGCGTCGAGGTCGTGCCCGGATTCGCCCGCATTCGCAAAGCCGAGTTGTCCGCCCAGACCCGCTCGCGGACCCGCGGCAAGAACCGCCCGCAGTAGCGTTCGGCAGCCGCACGACCCGCCGCAAACCCCCCCGTTCGCCGGTTTTTTGGCGGCGGCTTCAAATATCGGCGTAAGGAGGGGGTTTGTCAGCCTCGGCGACCCCGCAGGCTGGTGGCGATGAACTCGACCTGGAGTTTCAACAGGTTCTCGGCGGTGTCCTCTTGTGGCGTCATGTGTGTGACGTTGGGAAGCGGCACGAACGTATGTGGGCGCCCCGCGGCGGTCAGCGCGGCTGACAACTGCAGCGAGTGCGCTACCAGCACATTGTCGTCTGCCAGTCCATGGATGATCATCAGTGGCCGCCGCAGCGATGCCGCCAGCGGGATCAGCGAGGTTGCCTCGTAGGCGGCGCGATTGGAGGTCGGGCTGCCCAGGTAGCGCTCGGTGTAGGCGGTGTCGTACAACCGCCAGTCGGTCACCGGCGCCCCCGCGACCGCGGCGTGGAAGACGTCCGGCCGGCGCAGCACGGCCAGCGCAGCCAGGTAGCCGCCGAATGACCAGCCCATGATGGCAACTCGGTCGGTGTCGATGTCGGCCGGGAACAGGTCGTTGATACCTGTCAGGGCCGCGATTTGGTCCTCAAGGGCTGCTGTGGCTAGGTCGCCGAACACCGCCCGTTCCCAAGTGGGACCGCGTCCTGAAGATCCGCGACCGTCTGCCACGATGACCGCGAAGCCCTGGTCCGCCAACCACTGGGACTCGGCGAATGCGCGGCCCGCTTCGACCACCCGCTGGGCCCGCGGACCGCCGTAGGGGTTCATGATGACCGGAAGTTGACGGGACCCGGGCACATGGCCGGTCGGCCACTGCACAGTTGCCCGCAGCGCACTGGCCCCGATCGTGAGCAACTGCGGTCGGACAGTGATGCACGGTTCTTCTGCCGCGGATGTGACCTCGCCCAACGTCTGTGTTGCTGCTGCCCCCGAGTCCAGGCTCGCGCCCGCGGGCAACCGTGTCACCCGGTGGTGCACTGTGGTGTTGGCGAGGGTCGCCTCCACGGACAGCACAGTGGTGCCCCCGCGCGTTGCTGTGTTCCACCCGCCGCTGGTGAGCGGCCTGACCGAACCGTCCCACCCGACCTGCACGACGTCGCTGCTTGTCGGTTCGGTGGCAACCTGCAGCAGCAGGCCATCGTCCCCGACATCGAGCACCGCACGAACCGGGTTAGTCTGCCTCAGCGCGGAAGCGTCGCCATCGAGCGCCAACGAGGCCAGTAGCGCCCCGCCACGCGAGGCGGTTGTGAGCAGCTGGCCTGTCGGCGTCCAGGCCGGTGTCCCGGCGAGGTGCTCCACCCAGCACGGGTCGACCAGCTCAGCGACGGGGCGCGTGGCACCCGTGGCGGCATCAATCGCCAGCACCGACGAGCGGTTCTGCGACCGGTTGAGCACCGTGGCCAGTGCCGGACCGTACTTCGACCAGTGAACCGAGACCACGTACTCACACGGCTCGCCTTCCGCCGGATCCAAATCGATCGGGACACGGTTGCCCGACAAGTCGACGAGCCACAGGGACACGTGCGGGTTCACGCCGCCCGCTGCCGGGTACCGTACCGGCCTTGGTTCTGCTCCCGGGGTCGACGGGTCGGCGATCCAGTACTGATCGACGTCGCTGTCGTCGCAGCGCTCGACGATCAGGGTCTGCCCGTCGGGAGACCACCAGAATCCGTGCGAGCGGTCGAACTCTTCGGCCGCCAGGAAGTCGGCCAGTCCCCACGTCACACCCTCGCCATCCGGGGATGCCAGCACGGCGGACTCGGACCCGTCGATGCGCGCGGCGTGCAGCGCACCGTTGGCGACCCAGGCGACGCGCTGTCCGGTCGGGTCCAATTGCGGATCGACGGCCGGCCCGGCGACGTTCAGCAACACCGCTTCGCGTTCACCGGCGAGGTCGGCAATCCCGACCTGGCCAGAAAGCGCGAACGCCGCCGTCCGCATCTCGGCGTCTGTGCTGTAGGCGGTGATGCCTGCGGTGGTGATCCGCAGGCGCTCGCGGCGTGCGAGTTCGGTCGCTGGCACGGACTCCTGGGCACCGAGCAGGCTGGACGGGTCGGCAGCCACCCGTTCGGCGACGTCTTCGAGGCCGACATCGACCACCATCAGTCGGTTCACCGGATCCGATCCGCCGCCGGATCTGGTGAACACGACGCGGGTGCCGCAGGGGCTCACCGCGAAGTTTGCCGGGGCCCCGAGGCGGAACCGGCGGGTACGGGCTTGCTGGCGTGCAAATGACTCCGTCACATGAACCATCCTGCCTTCTCGCTACGCTGCCACCATGACCGACTCAAAGGACCGCCGCATGCTGCTGGTGCACGCGCACCCCGACGACGAGACGATCGGCTGCGGCGCCACCATGGCCAAGTACGCCAACGAAGGGGCGGCAGTCACCTTGGTGACCTGCACGCTCGGTGAGGAGGGCGAGATTCTGGTTTCGGAGCTGGCCCATCTCGGCGTGGATCAGCTGGACACCCTCGGTCATCATCGCGAGGACGAATTGCGCGACGCGATGGCGGCTCTTGGAGTGCAGGATTGGCGGTTGCTCGGCGGTGCGCACAAGTATCGCGACAGCGGCATGCTGGGCACGCCGAGCAACAACCGCGAAGGCTGCTTCTGGCAGGCCGATCTGCTGGCCGCCGCGCTGGACCTTGTCCCGGTGATTCGTGCTGATCGTCCGCAGGTGCTGATCACCTACGACGACTTCGGCGGGTACGGTCATCCGGACCACGTCAAGGCGCATCGGACTGCGATGTACGCGGCCCAACTGGCGGCAGCGCGAACTTTCCGACCGGATCTGGGCCCAGTGTGGGACGTGCCCAAGGTGTATTGGACGGCGATTCCAAAGTCGATGATCAGCCGCGGTGTTCGGGCGCTGCGCGAGGCCGGAGACACTAGCGACTTCGCCAAGATGGACCCGGACAACGTGTCCTTTGGTACCGACGACGAGTTGGTCACCACTGCCATCGACGCGCGGCAGTTCAGTGACCAGAAGGTGCGCGCGCTGCACTGCTATCCGACCCAGATCTCCACGGATAGTGGCTTCTTCTCGCTGGCAGACATGGATGGAGCGATGGGCGTTGAGTACTACCGACTGGTGAAGGGCGACCTCGGTCCGGTGGACGAAAGTGGTCATGAGATCGACCTGTTCGGCGGACTGGTCGGGGGCTAGCCCAGCGCATGGCAACGATGCCATTGACCAAGCAGGCGTTTCGGGAAACAGCATCTCGGTATGCCACCGGCGTGGTCGTCGCGACAACTATCAGTGACGGTGCGGATCATGCGATGACGGCGTCGTCGTTCACCACGGTGTCGTTAGATCCCATGCTGGTGTTGGTCTGCGTCCAGAACGATTCGCGATTCTGTGACGCGCTGTTGGACAGTGACCACCGCCAGTGGGCGATCAGCATCTTGCCCGCAGACGCCCAAGGAGCAGCCAGCTGGTTTGCTACCAAGGGCCGACCGCTGCACGGACAGTTCGACCGTGTCGCGCATCATCGGGGCGCAATGACAGGGGCGATCTTGCTGGACAGCGCTTTGGCGACCATGGAGCTGACGCTCGCTGAGCAGCATCGAGCCGGCGATCACATGATCGTCATTGGTGAAGTGCTGTCGCTGGGGTGCAGGTTAGACCAGATGGGTGAAGCAGACCAGCTTGCAAGCCACCTACCACTGGTGTATTGGGCGCGCCGGTACCGGAGTTTGACTCCCTGACCTGCCTACGATTGGGGAGCTTCGCAGCAACTTCCCGCTGTGAAGTCCCCGACTGGCAGCGGAGTCCTTTTGTCCACCACAGCACCACCACGACCCACCGGACCACCGGTAGGTCGGCCGGCGCCCAACGGCGACCGGATCCCAGTTGTGCACGATGAGAGCTACCTGCTCAAACGCAAGATCGCCCGGATCACCGTGTTGGGCGCATTCTGGGTTTGTGCCATGGCGGTACCGGTGTTCGCACTCGGGTCGGACCGTGTTCCCGCGGGCACCACGGTCAGCGGTGTGGACATCGGCGGACTGGCCCCGGATGAGGCGGTGCAAGTCCTGAACGCGGCGCTGACCAGCCGCGACTCGGCGCCGATCACCGTCAAAGCCCTTGGCAAGACGATCAAGTTGGATCCGGCCGAACTTGGATTCGGTATTGATGCTCAGGCGACTGTTGACTCGGTGCGCGCACACCGGATGAACCCGTTCGACATCATTGGCAGCCGGTTCGGCGGCGACTCAGCCACGGTGTTTCTGACCACAGACCCGAGCAAACTGGCCGACCAGGTGGACATGCTGGCCAGTCGATTTGATCAGGACCCGGTCGAACCAGAGATCACCTACACCGGCACGACGCCAGTGTCGACGACCCCGGTGGTTGGCACCGCGCTGGACCGACAGGCCACCGTAGATCTGCTCGCCAGGACGTATCTGCAGGACGGTGACCGCACCCTCGACCTGCCAGTGACTCAGAAGCCGCCGTCGGTGTCTGCCGAGCAGGCCAAGGAGTTCGCGACCACCACAGCCGCCGCCGCGCTGTCGGCCCCGGTTGAACTGCGCGCCGGCAAGCTGACGGTTCCGGCGACCCCGGCCGATCTGGCCCAGACCCTCTCATATGAGGTCCGCGACGGGCAACTGAAGGCGACCGTCGATGGCACCAAACTCCACCAGCTATTGGCCCCGGCGCTGCACGCCGTCGATACACCGGCGGTGGATGCGTCATGGAAGATCGTCAATGACGCTCCCGTTGTGACACCTTCGCAGGACGGTAGCGGCGTCACTGACGACGCGGTGCTCGGATCGCTGGTGGAATCGGCGGTGTCCAAGTCCGGATCCGAACGCGCGGTTGATGTACCGCTGGGACCGACTGCCCCGAAACTCACCACAGAGGCTGCCACCAACCTGGGAATCACCGAGAAGATGGGCTCCTACACCCAGAAGTTCCCGTACGCCGCGTATCGCAAGCAGAACATCGGCCAGGCCGCCAAGAAGGTCGATGGCACGTTGCTCACGCCCGGGGCGGTTTTCTCGATGAATGACACCGTCGGCGAGCGCACGAAAGCGAACGGCTACACGCAGGGACCGATTGTCGGCGAGGGCGGCAAACTGGTCATGGACATGGGCGGAGGCGTGTCGACCGCTACCACCGCGACGTACCTGGCTGCTTTCTATGCCGGACTTGAAAGCGTCGAGCGCGGTGCCCACACCATCTGGATCTCGCGCTACACCCCCGGTTTGGAGGCCACGGTGGCCTGGGGGCAACTCGACATGAAGTTCCGCAACAACACGTCCAACGGCGTGTTCATCACCACCAAGTCCTCCGACACCATGGTCAAGGTCACGATATGGGGCAAGCGCCAATACGACTCCGTCAAGGCCGTGTCTGGCCCGCGCGAGAACATCAGAGCGTTCACTAGTGAGACCGACACGAACTCAGACTGTGTCCCGCAAGAAGGTGTTCCCGGATTCGACATCTTGGTGACTCGGGTGCTGAGCAAGGCCGGGCAGGACGACATCAAGGAACCGATCACGACCCATTACATCCCGGCCGCGAAGGTCCAATGCGCCCCGGCGTCCTCCACAAGCGCGTCCCATTCGTCCTCCGCCAAGCCGACACCGACGCCCAGCTCTTCATCGCATTAGGCAGGTTGCACAGCCTCGCAAACCCCCACCAAATGCGGGTTTTTGAGCCCAAGAACCCGCGTATGGAGGGGTTTTGCGGGGGGTTGGGGCGGCGTCACTCCCTGCCGTGGACCAGCCAGTCCCAGGTCGATCGCGCGTACTCATCCCAACTTCCGACAGCGCGGCTTCGGCACTGTTGCTCAAGCGAGGCCAGGTACTCGTCGTCGGTCAGCAGCCGACGCATCGCGTCAGTGACAGCGCCGATGTCATAGGGGTTCACCAGGGCGGCACCGCCGTCGCGTCCGATTTCTGCCATCGAGCCGTGGTTGGACAACACCACAGGGGTTCCGACCGCGATTGACTCGGCGGCCGGCAGCCCGAATCCTTCCGCCGCCGAGACGAACACGGTGAAGCGCGCGACGCGGTAGGCCGACCACAACAGATCCTCGGAAGCCTGGGTAATCACCCGGACCGGCCGGCCTCGCTGTTGTAGGTCGATCAGCGCCGCGTCGAAGGTGTCGCTCATCCACCTGTTGGCAGCGATGAACACCACTTGGAAACCCAGCCCCTCGCTCCATAGCCGCTCCGCAGCGATCAGGATCGCAGTTTGATTCTTGCGCGGCTCCAGGCTCGACACCGATAGCACCATGGGCAGACCGGGGACTCCGAGCAGTCGCTGCTCGCTCTCAGCCTGCACCTGAACCGAGACAGGACAGGCGTCAATGGGTAGCAGTTGCGCTCGAGTCGGTGGTGCGGGTACGCCTTGATTCACGAAAGAACCAGCGAAGCCGGTGAAATCCTGCGCTACCGATTCGGAGACCGTGGCCACTCGTTTGGCCGTCCGCACGACGCTGATGAGGTTACTGAACCGCGCCATCATCGGTCCATTGACCGACTCGGGCATCGCGTAGGCGATCAGGTCGTGCAACAACACAACCACATCGTTGCCTGACCAGCGACCCAGTGCGGCCAGGCATTGGGGGCGAGGTGGTTCGCCGGTGATCTCTGGTACCACTACGGTGGTTCGCCAGGGCACCAGAATGGCCTGTGGTTCCGGCTCGGGTGTGGCGGGCCGTGTCGGCAGGTCCTCGGACCATGTCATCACGTGGGCGTACTCGAACGGGGTCGGTTCTCGTAACACGCTGATGTTGCGGTCGAATACCGCCAGCACCAGATCGTTCTCCTGCGACCACCTCGGCACGACGGTGCGGACGACCCTCTGGATGCCGCTGTGGATGTGGTAACGGGCGGTACGGGTGGCCTCAACCACGGGCACGGTGACGAGGCGAACGGGTGCAGCTGTGGCCCAGGAAGCAGGTTCGATGCGGCCGCCTGCAACGAGTTGGTCGACCAACTGCGCTGCGCCTCTCAGGTCGAGTTCGGCGGTGAGGGCGTCCATGTCCGTCGGGGTTGGGAATCGTGACAGGAACACGATGTGCAGTAGCCACAGCAGTTCGCCGGAGCCGTTCTGGTCCAGCAGTGCGGTGACATCACTCAGCAGTGAGGTCATCGATGTGTCGGGGCTGTCGCCGTTGCCGCGATCGTACGCAGTAAGGACCGTCGCGAGGCGGCGTCGCAGCGTCGCCTGCCATTCGCGACCACCGGGCGCCGTTATCGCCAGGCCGGCGGCGGGCGCCGATGGCAGTCCCGCCACCGGCCGCGCCGCACTGGGTTGCGTCGATCGCGGACTGGAAGTTGGTTTTGGGCGCTTCCGGAGTCGTTGGACTGTGACCCGCAACGGGGCGCTCATCCGCCACCACGGGGAGGCCTGAGCGCGATCGGTCGCCTGCCGCGCCGTGGCGGCGTGGCGCTGCGAGCGCATCAGTTGCCGACGAGCCATGCCGAGGCTGACCTCGGCTGCGCTGGCATCGCGCAGCGTGTCCTGGGCATCGGCATCCCAGTCGGCAGCGGATTCAGCGGTCGCCATCGGCCAACCACCTCCACGTTTTGTCCGCGTAGTCACTCCAGGTCGGAAGCACCCTGGCGCGTGCCTGATCGGCGAGTGTCTGCAGGCGAGCGTCATCGGTGAGCAGGCACCGCATCGCTGAGGTGATGTCATCGACATCGTGTGGATCGACCATGATTGCGCCACCGCCAGCACCGATTTCGCCCATGGAACCGTTGCGCGACAGCACCACCGGAGTACCGGCCGCAATCGACTCGGCTGCTGGCAATCCGAAGCCCTCGGCTGTCGAGATGAAGACGCTGAAGGCTGCGAGGTGGTACGCCGACCACAGCAGTTCTTCGGATGCGCTGCTGATCAGCCGAACCGGGCGACCACGAGCAGCAAGACCCGCGAACTCACTGTCGAAGGCCTCGCGTTTCCAGCCTCGACCAGCGATGAAGAGCAACTGAAACTCCAGTCCCTCGCGCCAAAGTCGTTCGGCGGCTCGCAGAGTTCGCAGGTGATTCTTGCGCGGCTCGATGCTTGACACCGACAGCACCAGCGGCAGTAGGGAGTCGCCAAGCACCTCGTCCCGGTTTGCTTCGAGCGATTGTTTGTTCGGCTTTCCGGCCTCGAATGGGAGCAGGTCAGCGTGGATCTGCGGCGTGGTGATGCCCTGGTTGGTGAATGCGGCCGAGAAGCCGCTGAAGTCGTCGGCGACGGACTGCGAGATCGCCGAGAGGCGCGCGCTGCGGCGGATCGCCGACATGTAGTTACCGAATCGCCTGGGAAGGTCACCGGCGACGGAGTCCGGCAGCGAGTAGGGGATCAGGTCGAACAAGATCGCGCTGAAGTCGTTGCCGGAGCAGGCCGCGACAGCTGCGAGTCTGGCGGCGCGTTCGGGCATGCCGGCAAGCTCCGGAAGCACCACCGTCGTCCTCCATGGAACCAGGATTCGATCAGGCTGGGCCACCGCGGAGGCAACTGGCGTGGCTTCACCCCACCGCAGCACTCGATTGGATTCGACCGGTCCTGGCGGCCGCAGCGTTTTGGTCGCGCTGTCGAACACCGCAAGCCGCGCCCGGTGGTGCTCCAACCACAGCGGAACGGTAGTTCTGGCAACTCGCTCAATGCCGGTGTGGAACTTGTGGCTAGCGGTGTTCGTCACCTCGATGACTGGCTCGCTGATCAGTTCCATCGGTGCGGTGGCCGCCCAGGTTTCGGGTTGCTCTGTGCTGCTGCGGCGCAGGCTACTGATGACCGCCGGTCCCCGTCCGATCTCGCGCCGCGCCGCTAGCAGATCGACTTCGGCAATGGTTGGCAGCGACGAGGTGAAGGCGGTGTGCAAGACCCACAGCAGTTGCGAGGAGTCGTCCCGATCGATCAACTGCGCCAGCAACACGAATTGCTGTGCCAGGGAGTTCTCGTCGGGCTCACCATCCCGGTATTCGGCGAGGATTTGCCGTATCCGCGCCTGCAGCGACTCGGTGCGTCGTGCGCAGTAGTCGCTGACGACTGGGGATTCACGCACTGGTGTGATTGCCGGCGCGGAGGCCGGGGCGGGTGGCGTGGCCCGCTGTGCGGAGCGATGGCGCAGTCTGCTCAAGGGCACCCGAACCGGTGCGGTCGCCAGCCACCAGGGTGAGTTGCGAATGGCTCGCAGGGTCCGTTGCGAAGCTTGCTGTTGCGACTCGAACCGTTGCATCTCGCGTTGGGAGGCGATCAGCGCGAGCTCAGCCCGAAAGGCGCGTTCCTGGGCGGCTCCCCAGCGCCGTGACGTGGCGACACCTCCGCCGGATTCGGTGGAGGCTGCCGTTATGGCGCCGGATGGGAGCAAGGCACCTCCTGTGCTGGATCGGTCAGTGGCAGATCGGTGCGCCTGGGGCACGCGACCCATAGTCTGGCATGTCAGCGGACATCGCGTCGCGTGCGCCGCGAATTGCCAAACGGGGGCTCGCGGGTGAAGTTATCGCAGCGAAGCCTGGTGGCGGTGGCCTCATTGGCGCGGGTCGGCGTAAACTCATGTGCTGTCCCCGCTTCCACCTACAGGAGTCCTCACTGTGACGTACACAATCACGCAGCCTTGTATCGATGTCAAAGACAAGGCATGCATCGAAGAGTGCCCGGTTGATTGCATCTACGAGGGGGAGCGGATGCTGTATATCCACCCTGACGAGTGCGTTGACTGCGGTGCTTGCGAGCCGGTGTGCCCGGTGGAGGCAATCTTCTACGAGGACGATGTTCCTGACGAGTGGAAGGCCTACACACCCGCCAACGCTGAGTTCTTCGACGACCTCGGGTCTCCCGGTGGCGCCGCTGCGCTCGGCCCGATCGAGCGCGACGTCCCACTGGTCATGGCCGTTCCGCCGCAAGAGCATTCCGAGTAGTACTTGACTCGTTCTTCCGACGGTTCCTCCGACCGTTCCTGCGATGCGATCCCTACCAGGGGTAGGGCGCTGCCGGATTTCCCATGGGACAAACTCGTTCCCATCAGAGCTCGGGCTGCGGCCCACCCGGGCGGGATTTGCGACTTGTCGGTTGGCACACCCGTAGACCCGGTGCCGCAGTTGGTCAGGGATGCCCTGTGCGGTGCATCGGATAGCCCCGGCTATCCGACAACCCAAGGAACTCTGGCCTTGCGCGCGGCCATCATCGACTGGATGGAGCGCCGACTCGGGGTTGTCGGGCTGGAGCCGGATGCCGTGCTGCCGACGGTCGGCAGCAAGGAGCTCGTGGCCTGGCTTCCCACCTTGCTTGGTTTGGGAACTGACGACACCGTGGTGATTCCGGCGACCTCGTACCCGACCTACGAGGTCGGGGGGCTGCTGGCCGGCTGCTCGGTGGTTCGCTCGGACTCGCTGGTGGCGCTCGGGCCGACGGCGCCGAGTCTGGTGTGGCTGAACTCGCCGGCGAATCCGACCGGAAGGGTGTTGCCGGTCGAGCACCTTCGCAAGGTCGTCACGTGGGCACGTGAGCGAGGGGTGATTGTCGCCTGCGACGAGTGCTACATCGAGTTGGGTTGGGTGGACCAGCCTGTGTCGATCCTGCATCCGGATGTCTGTGGCGGATCTCACAAGGGCTTGCTGGCTGTTCACTCGCTGTCCAAGCGGTCCAATCTGGCGGGCTACCGAGCTGGTTTCGTAGCCGGGGACTCGGAGCTCGTGGCGGGTCTGTTGGGGGTTCGCAAACACGCCGGCATGATGGTGCCGGCGCCGGTGCAGGCGGCTGCCACGGTGGCCTTCAACGACGACCAACACGTTCGTGAGCAGCGGAAACGCTACCTGGACCGCAGGGAACTGTTGGCTGCGGCCTTGCTAGAGGCAGGATTTCGAATCGACGAATCTGCTGCTGGACTGTACCTGTGGGTGAGTAGGGACGAACCTTGCTGGGACACAGTCGGCTGGTTCGCCGACCGTGGGATCCTGGTCGCGCCGGGGGACTTTTACGGTCCGTCCGGGGGCCGACATGTCCGCGTTGCGCTGACCGCATCGGACGAGCGGGTGCAAGTTGCCGGGACCCGAATACGGGCGAAGAACTGACGGGGTAACCTGCAGGGGTGACTGGAGATGAGTTTCCCCGCCTGGAATCGGTCGAGGGCGAAGACGGACTGAACGTATCGACATTGCTCAAGGGTGCAGGAGCTTGGTCGTTGGACCCGGGCTTCATGAATACGGCTCCCTGCACGTCAACGATCACCTACGTGGATGGTGACGCTGGCATTCTGCGCTACCGCGGCTACCCCATTGATCAGCTTGCGGCGCAGTCCACTTTTGTTGAGGTTTCCTACTTGTTGATCTACGGTGCGCTGCCGACGGCCGCGCAGCTCAGTGACTTCACCGAGCAGTTGCGCGTCCACACGCTGCTGCACGAAGACCTCAAGAACTTCTTCGACGGCTTCCCCTCGGACGCACATCCGATGCCGGTGCTGTCGAGTGCGGTCAGCGCTTTGTCCACGTTCTACCAAGACTCGCTGGATCCGTTCGACGAGAAGCAGGTCGAGATCAGCACCATCCGCCTGCTGGCCAAGGTGCCGACGATCGCTGCCTACGCTCTGCGCAAGTCATTGGGCGAGCCGCTGCTGTACCCGGACAACCGCAACGGCCTGGTTGATGGCTTCCTACGGATGACCTTTGGGTGGCCGGCCGAGGAGTACGAGGTCGACCCGATCATCGCAAAAGCGTTGGACATGCTGCTGATCCTGCATGCCGATCACGAGCAGAATTGTTCGACTTCGACCGTTCGGCTGGTCGGCTCGGCGCAGGCGAACCTCTTTGCGTCGGTGTCGGCTGGCATCAACGCCCTGTTCGGCCCACTGCACGGCGGGGCGAACCAGGCCGTGCTTGAGATGCTTGAGCAGATCCGCACCTCGGGCTATACCGTCGAGCAGTTCATCGAGAAGGTCAAGAACCGCGAAGACGGCATCAAGCTGATGGGATTCGGCCACCGGGTCTACAAGAACTATGACCCGCGCGCTCGCATCGTCAAGCAGGCCTGTGATCAGGTTCTCGACCAGTTGAACATCGATGATCCGCTGTTCGACATCGCTCGCAAACTTGAGGAAGCAGCCCTCAACGACGACTTCTTCATCTCGCGCAAGTTGTATCCGAACGTGGACTTCTACACCGGTCTGACCTACCGGGCCATGGGCTTCCCGACGAAGATGTTCACGGTACTCTTTGCCCTCGGTCGTCTGCCCGGTTGGATCGCCCAGTGGCGCGAGATGATCAACGATCCGATGACCAAGATCGGTCGTCCTCGTCAGGTGTACCTCGGCCCCACCGAGCGCCCCTACGTCCCGATCACGCAGCGCCCTGCCGAGTAGTCTTACAACTCGCGCGGAAATGCTCACGTAACTTCGTCAACACGGCTGGGTAATCACCTAGGTCTACAACAGTAGATGTGTTGGCGAATCAGGGACGTGACGTGGCAGAAGCCGCCGACGGCCAGTCTGTCGGCGGCTTCTCTGCGCCACTGACTGCTGTCGTCGATTCGACTTACGGACTTGAGTTCGGAGAGAGCCACACGTTGGTCGCCCGAGTCCGAACCAACAACGCTCTGAAGTCGGCGCGAGGGGTTTGCGGGCCGGTGGTAGGCGTGGGTCAGTTGGTGTGGAGGGCGGCGTTGAGGCCGCCCCAGGTGCCGGTGCGGGGCAGCGCCTGCAGGGCTCCGGTGACGGAGTTGCGTCGGAACAACAGATTGTCGGCACCGGACAGAACTGAGGCCTTGACCGTCGCGCCATCGGGCAAAGCGATCTTGGATCCGGCCGTGATGTAACACCCTGCCTCGACGACGCAGCCATCGCCGAGCGAGATTCCGACGCCTGCGTTGGCTCCGACCAGGCAGCCCTCACCGATCGAGATGACCTCGGAACCTCCGCCGGAAAGTGTGCCCATGATGGACGCGCCACCGCCGATGTCCGAACCGTCGCCGACCACGACGCCGGCTGAGATCCGTCCCTCCACCATGGATGCGCCGAGGGTGCCAGCGTTGAAGTTGCAGAAGCCCTCATGCATCACAGTGGTGCCGGCTGCCAGGTGGGCACCGAGTCTGACCCGGTCGGCGTCGGCGATTCGCACGCCTTCGGGCACGACGTAGTCCACCATCCGCGGGAATTTGTCGATGCCGGACACAGTGATGTGTCGGCCGTGGGCCAGCGCCCTGGTGCGGGCTGCGGTCACCTCATCGACGCTGATAGGTCCGAGGTTGGTCCACGCGACGTTCGGCAGCAGGCCGAAGATGCCAGTGAGGTTGATCGAGTGCGGAGTGACCAGTCGGGCAGACAGCAGGTGCAGGCGCAGGTACACGTCCGCAGTGTCGATCGGGTCCGCTGACAGGTCATCGACGATGGTGATCAGCGTCTCGGTTCGGGTGTTGCGAACCGGGTCGAAGTTGATCGCTGCGCTCAATCCCACAACGTCGCGGGGGACCCTTGCCAGGGTGGGGGCGGGGTACCACACGTCTAGCAGAACGTCGGCGCTGTAGGTCGCCAAACCCAAACCGGACGCGGCACAGGTGATCAGTTCGTTGCTCGATGCAGTCACCGGGCTACGGTACTTCCGTGGCACAAACAGACGCGGACTACCCCGTCCTCGACCTATCTGGTGATGTGGTGGCGCTGACCGCGGCGTTGGTCGACATCCCGAGCGAGTCCAGGGACGAGGCATTGCTCGCCCATTGTGTGCAAGCTGCGCTGCAACAGTGCCCGCACCTCGCGGTGCATCGCGACGGGAACACGATTGTGGCTTCGACCGAGCTGAATCGCACCGAGCGGGTCGTTATCGGCGGTCACCTCGACACGGTTCCGGCGGCGGGAAACCTACCGCACAGGCTGGCCGGTGATCGGCTTTACGGACTCGGGGCGTGTGACATGAAAGGTGGGGTCGCTGTCGCGCTCAAGTTGGCCTCGGCCGTCGTGAGCCCGGTCCGCGACGTGACCTATGTGTTCTATGACTGTGAAGAAATCGAGGGCAAGTACAACGGCCTGGCCCGCGTGGCCGGCACGCACCCGCAGTTGTTGCAGGCAGATTTCGCGATCCTGATGGAGCCGTCCAATGCTGGAGTCGAGGCCGGTTGTCAGGGCACGTTGCGCTTTGAGGTCCGCACTCACGGTCGTCGCGCACACAGTGCCCGCTCCTGGCTTGGCGACAACGCGATCCACCGAGCCGGTGAAGTGCTTGCGCGTCTAGCGCGGTATCAGCCGCGGACTGTCGAAATTGATGGCTTGACGTACCGGGAAGGCTTGAACGCCGTCCGGATCAGCGGTGGCACCGCGGGCAATGTGATTCCGGACGAGGCAGTGGTCACGATCAACTACCGGTTCGCTCCCTCGGTCACGGCGCAGCAGGCTCAGCTGCACGTGAACGAAGTGTTCGATGGTTTTGACGTGCGGGTGGTTGAAGCGGCTGACGGTGCATTACCTGGACTCGGCGCTCCCGCCGTGGCCTCCTTCGTGCGGGCCGTAGGTACTGCGCCCGAACCCAAGTTGGGCTGGACGGACGTTGCTCGATTCAGCGCCTTGGCGGTTCCTGCGCTGAACTATGGCCCGGGGGACCCCAACCTGGCCCACACCGTGGACGAGTACGTTCCGGTCCAGGAGTTGCGCAGGTGCGAGGCGACTCTTGCCAGTTGGCTGACAACGTCAACTAGCTGACGTCACCTCGTTGCTGACGCCAGTCACCAGCAGACATCGCACATCGCCGAACGGATCAGTCGTTCAGCATGCGCGATCGCAGGTCGTCCAGCTGCTCGGAACTCAGGCCCAGGCCGTCGCGCAGGTAGCCCTCGACGGAACCGAATCGCTCACCTACCGTGGCGAGGGCACCGTTGAGGTAGTCATCCCTCACCTGGAGCATCGGCAGGATGAGGTCTGGGTCTCCGCCCTGGGAGGCGAAGTAGTCGATCATCGGTTGGAATGCCTTCTTGGTCGGTTCATTGCTCGCCAGGTAGTCGGTCATGACTGTGTCTGGATCGACCCCGAGGAACAGCAGCAAAGCCGCGGCCGCCCACCCGGTGCGGTCCTTGCCGGCGGTGCAGTGGAATAGCGCTGGTGATGTTCCCGTGGCTAGTTCCAGGAAGCACTCGCGATAGGCGGCCATCGCCGAATCCAGGGTCACGAACGATTGGTAGGCGCTGATCATCATTCGTTCGGCTTTGCCGTTGCCCAGCAGATCTTCGACCGTCTGTATCGGGTGGTTGTCTTCGGTCATGGCCATTGCGATCAGCTTGCCGAGTTGGGCCGGGCCAGCGTCCTCGTGGTCGGCCAAGACATCGAGATGCACCACGGTGACGCCAGCGGGCACCTGGTCCGGGGCGGCCTGCAGTTCGGCGTCGGTACGCAAATCGAAGACGGTGCTGATGCCGGTGGCGGCAAACTCCTGCTCGGGCAGGCCGTCGAGTGTGTTCAGTTGGCCCGAACGAAACACGATGCCGTGCCTGACGGTGCTGCCATGGCGGGTCGGATGGCCGCCCACGTCGCGGAAGTTCGGAACGACGTTAAGCAGTGCTTCGTAGGCCATGGTGGCAGCTCCCATCGCGCGATGCGTCGGAAGGTCAGCTCTCTTGCTTGACTGCCTCGACATCAATAGTGATCTTCACTTTGTCGCCGACGAGAACTCCGCCGGTCTCAAGGGCGACGTTCCAGGTCAGTCCGAAGTCCTTGCGCGAGATCTCGGTCTCGGCCTCGAAACCGATCCTCGTTCCGCCCCACGGGTCCTTGCTCACGCCCAGGAGTTGAACGTCGAGCGAGACCGGCCTGGTCACGCCGCGCACCGTCAGGTCGCCGACCAGTACGAACTCATCCTCGCCCTTGACCGTGATCGCCGACGAAGCGAACGTCAGCTCGGGGTACTGCTCGACATCCAGGAAGTCCGCCGACTTGATGTGGGCGTCGCGCTCGGCGCTCTGGGTGTCGAAGCTCTCGGACTTGATTGTGACGGCGGCGGTGGAGGCGGTGGGGTTCGCGCCGTCGAGGGTGATCGTGCCTTCGAAATCGTTGAAGCGTCCGCGGGTCTTGGCCACCATGGCGTGGCGAACTGAGAAGCCGAGGCTTGAGTGGCTGGCATCGATCGTCCAGGTGCCGGTGGCCTGAGAGTAGTCCGAGCCCGTGGTCGGGTTGTTGAGCGCTGGTGTGGTGACAGACATGGTTACTCCTGAGTTTTGTTGAAGTTTCAATGTTTTATGTTTCATGGACTCTAACAGGTCCGCTTCCCGCGACATTCCCGATTGCAGCGAAATTTCCAAGAATCGGCTGATTGGGTGGCTAGCGTTCGTCCATGGCCCCAACCGGCAACGATCACATCGAACGGAACATCCATGAAGTCCGGCGCGGACAAGTGGTGTTGCGTCGGCACGCAATCCAGGCGCCCACTGCGGATCAGCAGTTGCTGGACAGCAACGATCCGGACGAGGGGCTGAGTGAGGACCCCTGGCGGGTGCTTCGAATTGAGGCGGAGCTCGTCGAGGCCTTGGGTGCGTTGGCCAGGATCG
>JBAXOQ010000038.1:0-20838 GCA_037133175.1 Actinomycetes bacterium | reverse complement strand
GTCATAGCCTCTCCAAAGGTTCCACCAGCAGTGCTGGCTTGCGACGATTTGCCGTCGGCGATCGTTGTCGTGCCGGTCTCGCGACACCTACATGATCTTCACAGCACCGAACGGGGCGCGCCTCGTCCTGGCGGCACTCAGCCTGAACGCCAACTCGTAATCATCTGTGGGATCGCCGTCAGTCCCCCGACGGGGTGGAAGTCCTCGGCCGCCGTGCGCAGTGCGCCCACCTCGTCGGCAGTCAGCTCCAGGTCGGCGGCTTCGACATTGCGCTCCAATTGCTCGACATTCGATGCACCAGGGATGACCAGCACGTTGGGCTGGTGCAGCAGCCACGCCAGCGCGACCTGGGCGGGTGTCGCATCGTGAGCGTTCGCGACCTCTCCGAGCGCACCGAACAGCGGCTTTGCCAGGCGCAGATTGTCCGGCAGGAACAGCGAGTTCGCCCGGCGAACGGTTCCGGCTGGCCGGTGATCGGCGTCGTAGCGGGCCGACAGAAAGCCTTGGGCGAGCGGACTCCAGGCGATGATGAGACGGTCGTTGTCCCGCGCCCAGGGAATCAGGTCGGCCTCCGGTCCGCGATCCACCAAGCTGTACTTGACCTGGTTGCTCAGCACCCGTGAGCCGAGCGCATTCTGAGCCGCGCGCCAGCGGTTGAGCGAGTAGTTGCTGACTCCGACGTCGGCGACGACCCCGGCGTCCTGCAGGGATCGCATCCCGCCCATGATCACCCGGTCAGGGATGATTGGGTTGGGCTGGTGCACCTGGTAGAGGTCGATCGTCTTGATCTCAAGGCGCTTGGCGCTGCCGCGGCCGTGACGTTCAAGGAGTCCGGGGATCGGGGCGATCGGGAAGTACTTGGTGGCGATATAGGCGTCGTCGCGCCGGCCTGCCAGGGCTTGGCCGACAATCCGCTCGCTGCGCCCGAACCCGTACGCCTCGGCGGTGTCGATCAGGGTGACGCCCAGGTCGAGTGCGCGGCCCAGAATCTTGCCGGCTTCACCTTCGGCGTAGGAATCGCCATACCCCCACTCCCGCGAACCGAACTGCCACGTGCCCAAACCCAACCTGCTGACCCGGGTCAATCCCGGGAGTTCCAGATACTTCATGGGCCTATCTTGGTCGACCGACGTTGGATTGCACAACGGGCGCCCGGCCTCCGGCGGCGACACCGCACGAGTTGAGCCCTACCTATCCGCCAAACACGGGCGGCCCGTAGGTCAGGCAGATGCCGGCCGCGGTCGCCGTCAGGAAGATGGCAATGAGTCCAAGGGCGACGACGCGCATCCAGTGGGGCCTGCGCCCGGACATGGCCGGGGGCAGGTAGGACAAGGGCAGACCGTTATTCCCTCGCATGGCGGTGAACTGGGGGTCCACGACTGCAGCATCGTCGGCTGAAGGAACTGCCGAGAAGTCCAGGTCGCCGTCGGGTTCAGTGCTCACACCAAGAGTCTTGCTCTCAATGGGCCCAAAGACAACCCATCAATTGCGGTGGTGGCCGAGAACAGTGACCCAACCCGGGCACAGTGCGCGCGGATGCCGGTCCAATTTGCGGCATGCTTGGCCGTGTGAGCGACGACGGTTCGACTGCTGCTGCAGCTCCGCCCAGCCTCGACCCGAAGAAGACGATCATTGGCGCGATCATTGGCGTGGCCACGCTAGTGCTCATCTTCTGGAAGGTGATCCCACGCATCGGGTCCTACGACGATGCTTGGATAGCCATCCAGGGCATGACCTGGCAGGCGATTGTGTTCATCGGCTTCGCTGTCGTGGTCTACAACGTCGCGTACGGGTTCCCTTTCATGATGGCGGTGCCGGGGTTGAGCTACGGCAAGTCGTTCCAGCTCAACCAGGGCGAGTTCGCAATCGGCAACGGTGTCCCTGCGGGCGGGGCGTTTGGGCTTGGCCTGGAGTACGCGATGCTCGCTTCGTACCGGGTCAAACCGGCCGTCGCAACCGCCGCGATCGGCGCGATCGGCGTTTGGAACGTATTCATGAGTCTCGGATTGCCCATCCTGGGCGTGGTCGCGATCTACTTCTCGGACAGGGTCAAGCCAGGACCGTATATCTGGGCAGGAATTATCGGATTCTTCGTCCTGATTGTGCTGGTGATCGTCTTCGGATTGATGATGCGCAGCCAGCGCCTGGCTGAGAGCCTAGGCCGTCTCGGCAACCGCATCGCAGGGCCAATTGTGGCCAGGTTCAAACACGGTGAGCGGCCCGATTTCGTTCCGCCGATTCTGAGCTTCCGCGACGGCATCGCCGATCTGGTCCGGAAACGCTGGCACACCATCACATTGTCCGAACTGGCCGTCTCGCTGACCCAGTTCCTGATCATGTTCGCGGCGCTGCGAGGGGTGGAAGGGCCGACCGGGTCGACGCCGATCCTGGCGGCGTTCGGAGCGTTCGCGGTCGCTCAGATCGGCATGATGATTCCGTTGACCCCCGGCGGCCTGGGAACGGTGGACGCCATCATGATTGCGCTGCTGACTGCGATGGGTGTCTCCAGCGGCAACGCCACGGCCGCCGATCTGGTCTGGCGAGCGTCCTCCTACGTGCCGCAGATCATCATCGGTGTGGTGTGTCTGATCACCTGGTCCCGAACGGCCGCGCGGACGTTCGCGGCTGGCTGACCGGCTTGATCAGGGATGCGTGGCCGTTGCGGAAGACCGCGACTCCGATACTGGCGGTGACCTTGAGTACCTCGTCACCGATGGAATGGCCGTGTTTGTCGTTGACCAGTTTGGAGTAGTCGAGGTCGCAGTAGAGCAATGCCGCCCGGCCGCCGAAATCCGGTGTCCGGTCCGGACTCTTGGTGCGCGCCGGAACAGATCTGTCGGCCGTTTCCGATGTTGCACAAGCACCCTCTCCGACCTCGGCGGTGCCAGAATGGCCGGGTGAACTCCGCTGTGCTGATCAACGAGGCTGCACTGCTTGTCTGCGTTATCGTCGGGTGGTTCGCTGGACTGCTGGGGAACCGGTGGCTAGCAGCTCGGCGCAATAGCGCCGGGCTGCCCGAAGACGAAGTGGGCCGGCTCGGCGACGTGATCGGGTTCGTCGGTGGAGCCCTCGGGATCCTGCTGGGTTTGCTGCTCATCTTCGCCGTCCAGCACTTCGCCGACGCGAAGGACGCCAGTCGCAATGAAGCTGTGGCCTCCGTCGGATTGTTCAATGCGAGCGGGCCGTACCCGACCGCGCAGCGCGACGCGCTCCGCCATGACCTTGTGTGTCTCATGCGGTCGTCGGCGACCGAGGACTGGCAGGCCGGAAGCGTGCAAGACCTGACGGGCGCGGAGAACACGAACGCCTGGGCACTAAAGGTGCAGCAGGATGTCGAGACGTTGCCGTTCGAGACTGACGCGCAATCGTCGAACCACTACTTCGTGACTCAGGAACTGCTGGAGGCCGGTAAGGCTCGCCAGATGCGACTGCTGTACTCCGTGCCGGACATTCCGTTGGCGATCTGGATAGTGATCTACGTGTGCAGCCTGATCTTCATCGGGTTGTTGGCGTTCCACATGGCTGATCGGCAATGGCTGGCGAGGCTGTCGGTGACCGCGACCTATCTGGTGCTGGTGGTGATCGTCGGAACCCTCACCGTGCTGGACCTGCCGTACTCGGGCCTGGGAGCATCGCTGCAACCGGTCGCGATGCAGGGGTCGCTGATTCGCCTGCAGGACGCCTATCCGGGCGACATCTGGCGACCATGCGAGCAGCTAGCAGTCACGACGTTTGACTAGTGCCGGCTCCCCTCGTGGCGTGTTGATCAGTCGGCGCGAGTGGACAGGGGCCGCAGCCTGCTGTTGAATCGGTAACGCGGAAACCGTTGCCCTCCGCCTGTCGGGAGGGTGTCACCATGGCCACCGACGTGGGAATGGGACTGACTTGGGTCGATGGGGTCGACCCGGACTTGGTGTCCGGCACTCACCTGGTTGCGGTCGACCATCCCGGCCTAGGCCTAGTGGTCCATGACGGATCCGGGGTCATCGTCGCGGCCAACGGCATCGCGGCATCGTTGCTGGGCTTGCGGTGGGACGAACTCGTCGGACGAACCTATCGGGACCCGCGTTGGCACGCGGTGTCGGCCGACGGACTACCGCTACCCGGAGACCAACACCCGGCAATGAGGACGCTGCACAGCGGCGAACCGGTGTTGGGTTTCCTGCTGGGTGCTTCGGTCCCAGGAGGGAAGCCTGCGGAGCGCATGAGGTGGCTGGACATCTCGTCCCACCCGATCGGTGATCCGATGGTTGGCGTCATGGCGGTGTTCTCGGATGCGTCGGACACTGACCGCGGTCGGGCAGCCAATGAGGCGCTCGTGGCTGGCTACTCGGCGTTTGGTGAGGCCACCTTCGATGTGCTCCTGCGCACCGATCCGCAGGGCGTGGTGGTCTGGGTGTCCGATTCCGTGACGTGGGCCGTGGGCCTGGATCAGAGCGAGGTGCTCGGCCAGCCGATCGTGTCCTTGGTCCACCCGGAGGATATCGCTGACATCACCACGGTCTCGGTGGGGATGGCAGCCGACGGCAGACCTGCACACCTGCAGTGCCGGTGGCGCAACAGCACCGGGGACTACCGGTGGGTTGCCATTGAGTCGCGCCCATTGGTGGACGAGCAGGGCGCAGTCGTGGGAGCCGCCATCGGGCTGACCGACCTAGACGACCGTGTGCTGGTTCAAAAGCGTTTTACGGAAGCTGACCAGCGGTATCGGTTGCTGGCAGACAACGCTACAGACGCAATCATCCTGCTCGACCCAGATTGGAAAGTCGTGTGGGTTTCGCGGGCTACTGAGCAGGTACTGGGCTATCAGCCGAGGGACTTGATCGGCTCCAACACCAAGGACCTGGTGCACCCTGACGACTTGCCGGCGCTGTGGTCGTTGCGAGCCCCGCTGCCGGCCGGCCAGGCTGGCGCCGCGGGGGAAATCCGCGTCCGAAACGCTGCCGGGCAGTACCGATGGATGTCCAGCATCTCCAAGGATGCCCGCGACGCTCAGGGCAATGTCGTTGGTCGAATAACGACCCTGCGGGACGTGCATGAGCGCGTGCTGGCTGATCGGGCGTTGGCCGAGAGTGAGCAACGGTTCCAACTCATCGCTGAGAACACCGTGGGCGCTGTGTTGCTGACGTCACCGGAGGGCGTGCTGACGTGGGTCTCGCCTTCGGTTGAGCGGGTTCTCGGGTTCACGCCTGCCGAGCTTCGGGATCTGGTGGGGTCGGACGGTGGGGTCCTGGTGCATCCTGACGACCTGGACCAGGCCAAGGCGATGAACACCGCTGGTCGGGCGCTCGGTTCGGCGCCAGAGCAGGAGCTTCGGTTCCGCACCAAGAGCGGGCAGTACCGGTGGATGGCGGCTGCTCGAAGGCCGATAACCGATCGAGACGGCGTCGCGGCGGGATGGGTCGACACCCTGCGCGACATCGATGACGTGGTGCGCGCCCGGCAGGCATCTGAGGCAATGACGCAAGAGTTGAAGGAGAGCGAACAGCGGTACCGGCTGTTGGCCGAGAACGCCTCGGATGTGGTGTGGCAGACCGGAACCGACGGGCTCTTGAGCTGGGTGTCGGAGTCTGTCACTGCGGTACTGGGCTGGCAAAAGGGGCACATTCTGGGTCGACGCTTGATCGACCTGATCCATGCGGAGGACAGACCCCGGGTCGTCGCAAGCCGCGAGTTGGTTGTGGCTGGTGAGCGGGTGGCTATCGAGTGCCGGGTCTTGTGCGCGGACGGGTCGTACCGGTCGATGTCGATCAGTGTTCATCCGGCTGTGGTCGCCGACGGGATCCTGGAGGTCATCGCGCTGCGCGACATTCAGGGCGAGGTTGATACCCGGCTGCGACTGACCCACGCCACCGATCACGACCCGCTCACCGACTTGCCGACGGTCGCGGTGGCCTTGAAGCGTCTGGACCGGATGATCCTTCGGCTCAACTCGGCGCGGGTGGTCGGCGTGATGTGCATCGGAGTCGACTCGTTGAAGGCAGTCAATGAGGCGCTGAGTTACTACGGTGGCGATCGCGTGATCACCGCGATTGCCACCAGACTCGATGCCGCCACCCGGGACAGCGACACTCTGGCCCGAGGTTCCGGCGATGAGCTGCTGGTGCTGATGCCGGATCTTGCTGACGGTACTGACGCCGGGCTGACCGCGGAGAAGCTGCGGCGCGCGGTCAAGGAAACGATCACCATCGACGGTCACCGCCTGCAGCCGACCGTGAGCATCGGGATCGCCTCCGGTGGTCGGGACGCCAACGCTGGTGACCTGTTGCGCGATGCATCCCTGGCGATGCGGCTGGCCAAGGACAACGGTCGCGACCGCGTCGAGTTCGCTCAGGCCCAACTCGCGGAGCAAGCACAGCACCGGTTGGTTATCGAGGACGAAGTTCGTGACGGACTCGGCGCCGGCGAGTTCGTGCCCTGGTTCCAGCCCACAGTGACGCTGTCCGGCGCGGATCTGGTGGGCTACGAGGCTTTGGTGCGCTGGGTCCGTGCGGATGGCAGCATCGTTCCTCCCGACGACTTTCTGCCGGTGGCCGAACGTTCGAATCTCATCACTGAGATCGATTTGACGGTCTTGGAGCAGTCCGTGGAACTGCTCAGCGGATTGCCAGGTTCGGCGTATATCGCCGTGAACGTCTCCGCCGTCACCCTGATCAACTTCCCGTACACGCAGCGGGTCGCGGACCTGCTCGACGAGTTCGACGTTGACCCCAGCCGACTGCATTTGGAGGTCACCGAGACGGCTTTGCTGAACATCACCGAACCGGTCAGCCTCCAGATGCGCAGGCTCGCGAGTCAGGGGGTGCGCTGGCTGGTGGACGACTTCGGAACCGGTTACTCGTCCATCGCGCACCTGCGTGACCTACCCATCGCCGGCCTCAAACTGGACCTGTCCTTCACCGCCGGAGTCCGGGCTGGCGACTTGACGTCCGAACGGCTGGCCAAAGCGCTGTTCGGCCTCGCCGACGGCCTCGGACTCGATACCGTCGCCGAGGGAATCGAGACCCCCGTGGAGGCGGCTTTCCTGCGCGCCCAAGGCTGGAAACATGGCCAAGGCTGGCTCTACGGACATGCCGCGCCAGCTGCCACCATGCGTTTGTCGTAGGCGTCGTGGCTCTCAGTGCGCGAGGGGTGGGTGAGGATCGTGGGTAGCTCAGGGACCAGTCTGCCTGTCGGTTTCGTCGTTGTCGTGGGCGTTCTGGTCGTCGCGCAGCTGACGCTGCAGGTCGTCGCGCTCCTCAGCCTCGTGCGGCTGCCGTCAGCTCGGGTCAGCATCGGCGGTCGCAAATGGGTGTGGGCGCTCATCATCGTGTTCGGCGAACTAGTTGGTTCGATCCTGTACTTCGTGGTTGGTCGATTGCCCGTGCCAGCGCCGGATCCGTCGGTGACGGCGACCGGAAGCGCGGCCCAGCGGGCGCTCGATGTGTTGTACGGCGAACGACCGGAGCCTCCCGATGTCGAAGGGGTCGCCCCGGGGCGCGAGCCGTGACTGTCCAGGACGGACCCGCAGTCGAATCCGTCGCTCTGCTCAAGAGCTTCGGGTCGGGGGCCAATGCGCTGGACGGCGTGAACCTGCGCGTTCCGCAGGGAAGCGTGTTCGGCTTCCTGGGTCCCAATGGCGCAGGCAAGACCACCATGCTGCGGATCCTTACCGGGCTGGCCCGTCCAACATCGGGAACTGTGAGGGTCCTTGGCTACCCGGTCGGAGATCCGCATGTCAGAGGGTTGATCGGGTACCTGCCGGACGTGCCCGCGTTCTACCCCTGGATGAGCGCCGACGAGTACCTGCGCTTCTGCGGCGGACTGTTCGGCCTGAACGGGTCGACGTTGGCCGCCCGAACAACCGCCCTGCTTGACCTTGCCGGATTGTCCGGGGTGACGACCCGGATCGGGGGCTACTCGCGGGGGATGCGCCAGCGGCTCGGAATCGCCCAGGCACTGATCAACGCGCCACAGCTGCTGCTGCTCGACGAACCCACCAGCGCCCTTGATCCGCTGGGCCGCCGAGACGTGCTTGAGATGGTCGGCTCGCTGACCGGCCGCACCACCGTCTTCTTCTCCACGCACATCCTGGCTGATGCCGAGCGGGTCTGCGATTCCGTCGCGATCCTGGATCACGGGCGGGTGGTCACCGAGGGATCCATGGCCGACATCAAGTCCAGATTCGGTGCCACCCACTTGGAGCTCGAGGTGGTCGGCGGCGCCGACGTTCTTGCCGGGAGGTTGCGCGGTGCCGACTGGGTCACCGACGTCGTCGATCACGGAGGGGGAGCGCTGGTCCTGACGGTGTCGGATATGGCTGCGGCAGAGCGCGGAGTTCCGGCCATGGTGACTGCACTCGGGCTTGGGCTGCGCCGCTTCGAGGCTGGTGAAGTGTCGCTGGAGGAGGCCTTCATCGACGTTATCGGGGGAACGGTCACCGCAGGTGCGCCCATCGGGCGCACGCCGCCGGACGACGGGCGGAGCGTTCGATGACCACGTCGCCGAGGACCGTGCTGTTGCGCAAGGAGGCCAAAGAGTTCGTTCGCACCTGGCGGGTGTGGGTGCTGTGTGGATTCGTGCTGTTCTTCGCGGTCACCAGCCCGCTGCTGGCCAAGCTGACCCCCGACTTGGTCAATTCGCTGGTCGCAGGTCAGCCCGGGGTGTCGATCAAACTCCCCGATCCAACGTGGCGGGATTCGTACGCACAGTGGATCAAGAACCTGTCGCAGATCGGCATGTTGGTGGTCCTGATCGTCGGAGCTGGCATGGTTGCCGGTGAGCGCGCCTCCGGTACCGCCGTGCTGGTCCTGACCAAACCCGTCTCCAGATCGTGGTTCGTGTCCGCGAAGGCGCTGGCACTGTCGCTGTCCGTGCTGGTCACGGTTGCGCTGGGAACAGTCGTCGTTCAGGTGGGGACCTTGGTCGCCTTCGGGGCCGCCCCGGCAGACGTTCTGTGGGAGAGCGGCGCATTGTGGTTCGTGTCCGCGTTGGTGTTGATAGCGATGATGACGCTGCTGTCCACCGCGCTGTCCACGTTGGCGGCCGCTGGGTGTGGGATCGGGGTCTACCTTGTGGTCTCGGCCCTCACGATGCTGCGTCCGGTTGCCCAGTATTCATTCGTCGGCCTGTTCAGTGCACCGTCCGCGTTGGCTGCCGGCGATGCGCCGCCGCTGGTCTGGCCGCTGGTGACGGCGGTCGCAGCAGTCGTCGTGCTGGTTGGTGCGGCCGCGCTGGTGTTCCGTCGTGCTGAGCTTTAGGACCGGTCGTCCGTCCCGGAGTTCGGTGCGTCATCCTGCTGGCGCAGTACCGTCTGCGGGGCATCGGTGATGTCCCGGTACTGCGAGACGAAGTACAGCGGTGAACCGTTGTTGTCGCGGATCAGTGCCGTGGAACGCTGGATCGCCCGCACCATGCCGGTTGCGGTCAGCACCCGAACTTCGCGCGTGTCATGATCGGCGTCCCCGGCCAACAACAGGTCCCGACTGCGCTCGGCGGACTGGACGTCCTGCGGATGAATGACGTCAGTCTCGGTGTGCTCTGCCATCCAGTCGGTGTTGCGTCCGAGCAGGGCGCACAGCGAGGCGTTGACCCGCTCGAACCTCCCGTCGAATCCGACCACCGCGATGCCCTGGGGTGCACTGTCCATGACCAGCCGCAGAGTCTGCTCGCTGCGCGCGAGCGCTCGCTGATCGCTCACCTGTTCATCGATGTCGCGTAACGTGGCGATCCTGCCGACGACGACGCCGTCGCGGTCAAGCGCGTGACTGGACACCGCGGACATCCATCGGTACTGCCCGGATTTCGTGCGCACTCGGATCGTCGTCTCGACCACTTCGCGTTCCTGCTGGACCTGGCGAATTGTTTCCTGCTGCAGTTCCCGGTCGTCAGGGTGAGTCAGATCGGCGGTCGAGGTTCCGACCATGTCCCTGGCCCGGTAGCCGAGCACTCGTTCAGCTGCCGGCGACGCCCAGGTGATGACGTCGTTGTTGCTGATCATGAAGACCGCATCGGTGGCGTTCTCGGCAACCAGTTCGTACAGGTACTCCGCGGCCGAAAGAGCGTCCCGGGCCTCGTGTTCGGTGGTGACATCGCGGGCGCTGCCGATATGGGCAATCACCGTGCCCTCGGGGGTGAACACCGGTTTCGCCGTGGTGGACATCCAGCGGTAGGTGCCGTTGGCGCGTCGCAGTCGCACTTCAGGCCAGGAAGGTTGTCCGGCGCCGGCTTGTCTTCTAGCCCGTTGCAGGAGCCGCAGGTCATCGGGGTGGATGAAGGTATCTGGGGGTGAGCCGACCATGTCCCGCGGGTTCCAGCCGAGAACCGCGCTGACCGACGGCGAGATCCACTCGAACACGCCTTGAGGGCTGGTCCGGAACACCACGTCCGAGGCATTGTCGGCCAGCAGTCGGTAGTACTTCTCACTGCGGGCCAACGCCACACGAGACGCGCGTTGGGCTTCGATGTCCTGCCAGCCCGATACCCATCCGGACGCGGCGCCGTCGGGGGCGAGGATAGGCCGGACATTGACGCGGAACCATCGGTAGGCGCCGTGCTTGGCACGAACCCGCCATTCCACGGTGGCCGACTCGCCGTCGGCGGTAGCCTTCCCCGCCTGCGTAAGGAGCGGCCAATCGTCGGGATGGATGAACTCGGTAGCCCGGTGGCCGACGACATCCTCCGCTGCCCATCCCAGCGATGCGATGGAGGGTGAGAACCACTGCAGCACCGCGTTCAGGTCAGCTTGCGCGACCAGGTCAGAGGCATTCTCGGCCAGCAGTCGGAACTGGCGTTCGGACTCCGCCACCGCTTGTGCTGCCTCTCGCCGACTGGTGACGTCTCGCCAGGTCAAGGTCAGCCCGTCCGCCAGTCGGGTTCCGCGCATGTCGTAGTAGCCCAACGGATGGCCGCGGGCCTCATCGGAGAATGGAACCTCATCGAGCACCAACGGTTCGCCGGTCTCGACCACCTGGGCGCAGCGGGCGAGCAGCTTGTCCCGTTCGAGTTCCGAGACAACGTCGAGCAGGCGCCTGCCGATGAGTTCTCCGCGTGCCAACCGGTTGAACGCGCACGCCGCATCGTTGGCCTGGAGGTAGATGAAGTCTACGATCCGGCCCGAATCGTCACGCACAGCTTCCATCAACACGTGCGGATCTAGCAGGGAGTCCAGGGTTGCATGAAGAAGTTGTCGTTCAGTGTCCAGTGCCTGTCGGGTCGCGACCATCGCGTGGATGTCGCGCAGGCCGATAACCCTGCCGGTGGCCTCGCCGAGCAGATCAGTCGTGCGGGTGGACCGGAATGAAGTCCACCGGTACTCGCCATCGGCAGTGCGCGCCCGGGCTTCGAATGGCGGCAGGTGCTTACCCTCGATGATCTGTTCTCGCCAGGCGATCAGGCCCGGCCGATCATCAGCATGGACCAGATCGAGTGCGACGGTCCCTTCCAACTGTTCGGGCCGCCAGCCGAGGGACGACTGCGTCGACGGAGAACACCACCTGATGATCCCGGCATTGTCCAGGCGCCAGACCATGTCGGAAGCGTTCTCGGCCAGTAGCCGGTATTGCTCTTGCGAGTCGGTGAGGGCTTGTTGAGCGGCCAATGCAGCGGCCTGGGCGTACTCGTACCGGTCGTCTGGGCCCGACACGGTCGCTCCTTCTCCATGGGTCGTACATGCTCGACCCGTCCACAGTATCGGCTGGCGCGGGCAACCACTCGGCCAAACGCGCGCCTGTGCTCTCCGCCGCGGCCGGGCCTAGGCGCGGCGGACGAGCGGAGCCAGGCAGGTGACGCGATGGTGCAGATCATCGAGGGTGTGACCGAATGCCTCGTCGGTGTCAATCGCGGCGGGGTCTGGTACCGACCAGTGGATCCGCTGGTTGGGCAGAGGACCGAGTTGCTCGTTGACCGAATCGCAGACCGATACGACCAAGTCGTCGGGTCGCAGGACCGCATCGACCGACAGTGGTACCCGCTGACCGGGACGCAGCCCCACCCGCTCGAGCGCGGCTTGCGCGCGGGGGTTGATGCGGTCCGCCGGATCGGTCCCGGCGGACGCACTCGGAACGTCGCTGACCGAGCGCCAGGCGGCTTGTGCCATGACGGATCGGGCGGAGTTGTGGGTGCATACGAACACCATGCGGGCCGTGGTCAGTGCCGTCGGTTCGGGCAGCAGTCCTTCCAATGCTGACGGGATCAGGTGGGCATAGGTGCGTCGACGATCGTTCTGCGAATGCGAGCGGGTGATGATCCCGGCGGTCTCCAGCACTTTCAAGTGGTGGGACAGCAGGTTGCCGGGGATTCCCAGGGTCTCGGCGAGAACATCGGGGGACAGATCCTGGACTTGCAGCAGGTCGACGATGCCGAGCCGGACCGGTTCGCCTAGGGCACTGAGCGCAGCCGCCCGGCGGATCCGTCGCTCGACGGCTGAATCCGTCTGGGAGCCTGGTTCGGGCTGATCCGCCTGGGTGTCCATTAGTTCAATAGTCGTTGAGTTATTATCAGGTGTCAAGTACAGTGCAATCAACTGACGAAAGGTAACCCCTCCATGAGTGACAAGCCCTCGGTCCTGTTCGTGTGCATCCATAACGCCGGCAGGTCCCAGATGGCCGCGGCCTATCTGACCCATCTGGCTGGCGATCGGGTCGAGGTTCGCTCGGCAGGTTCCGCGCCCGCCGACGCAGTCAACGCTGCGGTGGTGGAGGCCTTGCTCGAAGATGGGATCGACATCCGCGCCGAGACGCCGAAGGTGCTCACGACCGAGGCGGTCAAGGAGTCTGACGTCGTCATCACGATGGGCTGCGGCGACGTCTGTCCGATCTTTCCTGGTAAGCGGTACGAGGACTGGAAGCTTGAGGATCCGGCCGGCCAGGGGGTGGCTGCAGTGCGTCCGATCCGCGACGACATTCGCCGCCGGATCGAGGCGCTGATCGCCGAGATCGCTCCGGCCACCGCGTGACCTCACCGGAACGCGCTCCGGCGCAACCCGACGATGCAGTGCTGGCCAAACTGAGCCTGCTGGATCGTTTCTTGCCAGTGTGGATTCTGCTGGCCATGGCCGGCGGGCTGTTGCTGGGACGACTTGTGCCCTCGGTGCAGACCGCCCTGGACGCGGTCAAGGTCCAGCAGACGTCGCTGCCCATCGCGCTGGGGCTGCTGCTGATGATGTACCCGGTGCTGGCCAAGGTCCACTACGAGGACATGGGCCACGTCACCGGTGACCGCAAGATGCTGTGGCTGTCCCTGCTGCTGAACTGGGTCATCGGGCCGCTGCTGATGTTCACCCTGGCGTGGGTGTTCCTGGCCAACTACCCGACGTTCCGCACCGGCCTGATCGTGATCGGGCTGGCCCGTTGCATCGCGATGGTGCTGATCTGGAACGACCTGGCCTGCGGCGACCGGGAGGCCGGGGCGCTGTTGGTGGCGATCAACTCGGTGTTCCAGATCGTCGCCTACGCACTGCTCGGCACTTTCTACCTGAAGATCCTCCCGGACTGGTTGGGGCTGGACACCCAGGACGTCGCGTTCTCCACGTGGGAGATCACCAAATCCGTCCTCATATTCCTAGGTATTCCGCTGGTGGCCGGCTACCTGACTCGGCGGATCGGGCTACGCACCAAGGGCAAGGTGTGGTACGAGTCGAAGTTCATTCCGCGCATCGCCCCGTTCGCCCTCTACGGGCTGCTGTTCACGATTGTGGTGATGTTCGCTCTGCAAGGCGACGCCATCACGACCGACCCGATGGCGGTCGTGCGAATCGCGGTCCCACTGCTGGTCTACTTCGCGATCATGTGGAGCATGGCATTCGTGGCCGGAGCCCGCAGCCACCTGGGTTACCCGAAGACCGCGACCCTGGCATTCACCGCCGCGGGCAACAACTTCGAACTCGCGATCGCCGTCAGCATCGGCATGTGGGGTGTCACTTCCGGACAGGCCCTGACCGGGGTGATCGGCCCGCTCATCGAGGTGCCGGCGCTGGTGGCGTTGGTGTACGTGTCGCTGTGGCTTCGTCGCAAGTACTTCGGCGGCGCGGTGGGTACTCAGGCACTGCGACAAACGTGACCTGGCCGCGCAAGCGACAATGGCAACCACAGACCGCACCACCCACTTTCCTGGAGGAGAACCCAATGACCACGATCCGCGTGTACGAACCGGCGCTGTGCTGCAACACCGGGGTGTGCGGCCCCGAGCTTGACCAGTCACTGGTGACGTTCACGGCCGACCTGAACCACCTCAAGTCGCTTGGCGCCGATATCGAACGCCACAACCTGGCGAATGACCCGTCGGCGTTTGCCGACAATCCGACGGCGCGCGACTTCCTGCGGGTCGCCGGATCGGACGGGTTGCCGCTGACGGTTGTCGATGGGGTGACCGTGATGACCGGCGGCTACCCGAGTCGCGGGCAGCTCGTCGGCTACGCCAGTTCCGCAGATCTCACAGCGGCCGAGCAGGTCGTGCCCGTCGGCGCGAGCCAGTTGGGGATGGCGGACTCGTCGGGTTGTTGCGGTTCGTCCGGCTGCTGCTGACTCGGTGAGTGCTCTGCGGTTCCTGACGGACCCTCCGAGGTTCCTGTTCTTCACCGGCAAGGGCGGCGTCGGCAAGACCTCCCTCGCCTGCGCGAGCGCACTGCACCTGACTGCGGCGGGGTCGCGGGTCCTGCTGGTCAGCACCGACCCGGCCTCCAACGTCGGGCAGGTGTTCGGGGTCGACATCGGGAACACGGTGACACCGATCCCGGACGTGCCAGGGTTGTTCGCGCTGGAGATCGACCCGGAGCAGGCCGCAGCGGCCTACCGCGAACGCATTATCGGGCCGGTGCGCGGGCTGCTGCCCGAGCGCGAGATCGCCTCGATCACCGAGCAGTTGTCCGGGTCGTGCACCACCGAGATCGCCTCGTTCAACGAGTTCACCGGGCTCCTTGCCGACGACGAGTTGCGCCGCGACTACGACCACATCGTGTTCGACACAGCGCCGACCGGACACACCATTCGGCTGCTGCAACTGCCCGGTTCCTGGACCGACTTCCTGCAGGCCGGCAAGGGCGACGCATCGTGCCTCGGGCCGTTGTCCGGGCTGGACCGGCAGCGGGCCGTGTATGCCCGGGCGGTCGCCGCGCTGCAGGACCCGGCGCAAACCCGGATGGTGCTCGTCGCCCGGCCGCAGGCGTCATCGCTCGACGAGATCGCCCGTACCCATTGCGAACTGGCCGAGATCGGCATCACCAACGACTTCGTCGTCGTCAACGGGGTGCTGCCGGTTGGACTCGGCGACGACCCGCTCGCGCGGGCAGTGCGTGTGCGCGAGAGGGTCGCCACTGACGCCATGCCGACCGCGTTGGCCGGTCTGCCCCGCGACACCATTGAGCTGAAGGCCGCCAACATGGTGGGGGTTTCGGCCTTGCGGTCCCTGTTCGCTGCCGGCAAGCAGCCTGCCGGGGTCGACGCTGAGGCCACCGGGGAACCGACGATCCCGGAGGCGCCGTTGGGCGCCCTCGTCGACGAACTTGAGCGCAGCTCCCACGGTCTGATCATGTGCATGGGCAAGGGGGGAGTCGGCAAGACCACGGTGGCCGCCGCCATCGCGGTGGCGCTGGCCCACCGCGGGCATTCGGTGCTGCTGACCACCACCGATCCGGCCGCTCACTTGGCGGCAGCGCTCGATGGCGGCGTCGCCGGACTGCAGGTGTCACGCATCGATCCGGTCGCGGCAACGCAGGAGTACCGCGACCGCGTGATGGCGACCAAAGGCGCGCAACTCGACGACGCGGGTCGGGCGAATCTGGCCGAGGACCTGCTGTCGCCGTGCACCGAGGAAGTCGCGGTATTCGGACAGTTCTCGAAGATCGTCCATGAGTCGCGCAGCAAGTTCGTGGTGGTGGACACCGCGCCGACCGGCCACACGTTGCTGCTGCTCGACGCGACTGGTTCGTACCATCGCGAGGTCAGCCGCCAACTCGGGACCTTGCCGGGATTCACCACCCCGCTGATGCGGCTGCAGGACCCCGAGCAGACCAAGGTTCTGTTGGTCACGCTAGCTGAGCCGACGCCAGTGCTTGAGGCCCGGATCCTGCAGGACGACCTGCTGCGGGCAGGGATAACGCCGTGGGCCTGGGTGATCAATGGCTCGGTCGCGGCGGCTCAGCCGGCATCACCGTTCCTGCGCCGACGTGCCCGCAATGAAGTCGCCGAGATCTCCCGGGTCCGTGAACTGACCGACCGGGTCGCGATCATCCCGTTGCTGGCCTCCGAACCCGTCGGCGAGCAGCGCCTCGCCTCGCTGTGCGACGCTCGCTCAACGAGTCCGGCCTAGGCGGACGCCTCTGCCTGCGGGGACATCCGAGCTAGGCTACATATTGCATCGTGCCTTTCCGCGGCGGTTGGCGGAGTGACTAACACCGGAACGCTGAAGAAGTGGGATCACCATGGCTAGTCGAAGTCGTGCAGTTCTATTCGTCGCACTGGCAACAGCTCTACTATCTGCGATCGTTGCAGCCACGACCGCGCCTGCGCAGGCCGCGTCTCGGTCGGCGGGGACGTCGGGCCTGGCAGCAGCGCCGCTCGGGGCGGCCACGGGGGCTACCAATGCCACTCAGCCGGAACCACGAGGCGACATTCGCGGTCTGCGCCGCAAGTTCGACTATCCGAAGAACTTCGGTCGAACAGGTCCTGAGTTCATCGCCCAACCGACCATTAGTGGTCGCACGCTGAGCGCCAAGGTGGCATTCGGCGCGTGGCGAACGTCCTGGAAGCACCTTTCCAGCAGGTGGGACAGGTACTCAGCAGAGGTGCGAGTGTCGAAGAAGGCCTATCTGATCCGCAATGTCACCTTGGCGCCGTCCGACTCATCCAAGATCGCGGCCACTGCGTCGGTGAGAAAGAAGACCCTGCGGAGTTCGGGGATCCGGACGATCGCGGTGACCCTGCCCGCACACGTCGCCAAGCAACTTCGCAAGTACTCGCCCAAGCAGTTGTTTGAGCATGTCCAATTCCTGGTCCGTCAGTGGAGGGACGTCACGACAGCCAAGGGCTACGACGCCCAAATGATCGGTCAATCCGACGTCAATCCGGCTCTGGCGAAGTATCGGGGCAAGGCGCCGACCTCGCGCGCGTTAGCGGGAGCGAGTCTAGCCACCCGGGCCGGTCCCAACGCCCCACTCAACCCCCCAATTTCCTACGAGATCGGCAACTTCACGCCCTTCAACCTGACGGGCTCGATGGCCGGAACGAACTGCATGGATGGCGTGCCAACGACAACAGTAAGCATGGCCCCCGAGCAGACCACCTGGATCGATTACGTCTACCCCGAGGTGAACCAGGGCAGCGCGAGCAGTCAGTCAAGCTGGCAGAACCTAACCAAGGGAACCGTCGACGCTCTGGTGAACTCGGCGGAGACCAACGCGGGTGCCACTTCCCAAGGCGTCGCGGCCGCCACCTGGCCTGGACTGGTGGGGACCGGCGCGAACTTGACCGGGGCCTTCCTGACCAACCTCATCGGGAACATCAAGCAGAACGAGTGCAGGAGCGGGAGCCAGTATCAGACCTGGACCATGTCGTGGGAAGTGGACAGCTACTCCACCAATTCTGTGTACTACCAGGCCAACTGGTCGCAGTACGCGCAGAACCCGACCAACTGCAGCGGCTGTTCATCCGCAACCGTCAGCGCATCGCTGACCAGTTGGATGGCACCGGCCAACGCGCTGCCAAACGCGAATCTTGCGCTTTATCCGGGGGCTCAGTCTTCGGTCCAGTGGAATTGGAACAACGGCTACGTGAACATGGCCGGACCCGGGGGATCTTACTTTAGTGGCGGGCTGACCGCGATCACGCAGGTGTTCGGTCTGAGCGATTCCTATGCCCAATACGCTGGCAACATGCTCACGGCGCTCACGTTTGACGACACCCTCAGCGCACAGTATGGGCCGATTTTCAACGGGACGGTGACCTCCAACGTGGGTTCGTCGTCGCCGTACCCGATCAACTGTGTGCTGCCGCCGGACGCTGAGTTGTTTACACCCTTCCCGGGCGCCAGCTCCCAATCGTTCAGCAATCCCTCGCCGGGGGTGAAACTCACTGGCTACACCACCGCCTCGTTCATGCAGAACTCTGGCAGCGGGTGGACGCAGGTGCCGAACTCCCAGTCGAACAGTGCGGGCTTCGCGGGCGGGAGTTCATCGTTCTGGAACCTGAACTCGGCCTACAACGCGTCGTACGGCTACGGCTGCGTCTTGGCTGCGTCGGCTCAGGTTCCCAACTTCCCCGCTGCCGATGGTGGCTTGAACATGAACCTCGGTTGGAACATGTACCCGGCGCAGGCTGCGGTGGCACCAAGCCCCTAGCGACCCTCCCTTCAGCCGCGCCCCCTGTCGTTGACTGCGAAGTTGTCGCGGTTTTCGATCATGGAAACCCCGCGACAACTTCGCAGTCAACGAAGCTGGGCAGAGTTAGGGGTGCAGGAACTTGTACACCTGGGCTTGGACTTGGCCCTCCTGGACGTAGTTGCCGGAGTTCAGGCGCCACAGGTGGATGCCGGCGAGGTGGTTGGTGGTGTAGCTTTTCTCGACCTCGGCCAGGCTCGGCGACGGGCAGTTCGATTCCGGGCAGATGCCGTACAACAGTTGCTGGGGTGTCAGGCCCAAGCTGGTGAAGTCCTCTGCGGTCAGGCCGCTGCCACCGGCGTAGGTCTGCATGTTGACGAAGTCCAGGTAGCCGATTGATCCCGCCAGCCTCGCGGTGGTGGACGGTGACACGGTCTGGTAAAACTTCCTGCCCCCGGTGGTCGCGCTCAGGGCTGTCAGCGCTGCCCGCACCTTCGCCGTGATCGCGGTGGTGTTACCCGTGACGTTGTTGTCCTCGTAGTCGATGTCGTAGCCATCGACACCGCCTGCGGTAGTGAGGTAGGACTGCAGGAACTGCCCGACGGACGCGGTGTACTTCTCGACCGCGGCTGGAGTCTTCAGCAACGAAAGCGATTCACCCCAGACACCCGCGCCATTGCCCCACCACTGCGAGATAATGATTCTTATGTGGGGGTTCTGCTGACGTGCAGTGTTGATGATCCACTTGAAGCGATTCGACAGGTCGCCGGTCTTCGTCGACTGGTACAACCCGAAGGTGCCATCGGGCTGGACTCCGGCCGGGCCGACGTTCAGCACATCGACATCGCGGAAGTTCAGCTTCGACCACATCTGGGGGATCTGGTTGTAGTTCTGATCGTCCGACATGTACATCCAGGCCGCGGCGATCGGCGGGGTGATTGCCTGGACGCTGGCTCCAGTGGGGACGGTCGATGACTGCGTCGGGGTCTGGCTGGGCGGGGTTGGGGTGGCGGTCGAGGAGCAGCCGACCATCGCCAACGCCGCCACCGCAGCCACAGTTGCCAAAACCGCTCGAACTCCAGCCCGCTGACCTGTCATGCGAGCAGAGTAGCGCCGGACAGCTGAAGGCGCGAAGTGCTTTGCGCCGCCGGAGTGCGCGATACTCATGCGCGTGAGTGCAACCTCGATCCCGGCCTCCGACCAGCCAGGCGTCCTGCCACCACCGGGCCCGACTCGGTGGGTTCGGTGGCTGCCGGTGCTGGTCGCAGTGGCCGCGTTCGCCGCATTGTGCGTCGCGGTGCTGATTCGTCCGCCGCAGTTGATGGAACCGGACGACCTCGCGTACCGCGCGTCAATCGTGGCCTTGGCGCAAGGGAACATCACGCTGACCGACGCGCAATACCAGCAACTGCGGGCAGACTTGGCTGCCAGTGGCGGTGCGACTTCAGTGCCCGGCGCCGGCCCGAGCGGCGCCAGCATCGTGCAGTGGGTGCGGACCCCAGCGGGCCTGTGGGTCAGCGAGAAGAACCCCGGGTATCCGTTCCTGGCAGTGCCCTTCTATGCCCTGGGGATCCTGCCGGTGGCGCCGCTGTTCTACGGCGCGCTGGCTTGCCTCGCGCTGTTTGCCGGTGCCCGCCGCTGGCTGGGACGCTGGGGAGGCGCGTATGCGGTGGTGCTGTTCTGCCTGTCGGGCGCGGCGTTGGTGTTTGCGTGGCGCCCGACGATGCCGACGTTCACTGACGCCTCGCTGATCGCCGTCGGGGCCGGGGCGTTGCTATGGGCGATGCTGGCCCGCGACCGGGGGTCCCGCTGGCGCGTCCTGGTCGGGGCGGTCGGGTTCGCGGCGCTGGGAGCGGCCACGCTGGTGCGATACACGAATGCCGTGGAAGTGGTGGTCGCGGCGATTGCGGTTGCGGTCTTCGTACGTCGCGCCGGGTTGTCTCGCTGGGCGCTGGCGTGGTGGTACGGCACCGTCGCGTTATTCGCGATCGCCGCGATGGGATTCAACACCGCGGTGTACGGAAGCGCACTCAAGACGGGCTACTCCGACGGCGTGATCACCTTTAGCTTCTCGGCCATCGGCCCGAACCTGACGGCGATGCCGGTGCGTTTGGTGAGCGCGATGCCGATGCTGATCCTTGCCCTGGTGGCGCTGGTATGGATGGCCGTGCGGTGGTGGCGACGCCGTTCGGACCCCGCGGACCCCGGCCGAGCCGCTCGCACTGATGCCGCGGTCGGGCTGGTGTTGGCCGCGGGTTGGTTGGGCTTGTGGGGGTTGTACTTGGCGTACGACTGGACCGCGCAGCGGGCATCGAACTCGGGCGAGGGATCGGTGCACCTGATTCGTTTCTACCTGCCGGTGATTGGCCTGATCGCGTTGCTCGGGGCGTGGGTGCTGGTGCAGTCCCCTAAGTGGCTGCCGCCGGTCGTGCTGGTGGTGATCGTCGGCCTGGCTGCCTGGTCGTACCCCTCGCTGGCGACGAACGGACCCGGGGGACCCGGGGGACCCGGCGGACCCGGCGGACCTGGGGGCCCTGGGAGACCGCTGG
>JBAXOQ010000037.1:0-20956 GCA_037133175.1 Actinomycetes bacterium | reverse complement strand
CCGAGCAGGGGCAGCATTCCCTTGGCCTGACGGTCGAACAGGCTCATCAGTCTCACTACCACGTTGGGCGCTTTGCGGGAGGGGACCTTTGCGTAGCCGGCTTGCTTGAGGATTGCAGCGACGGCGGCCATCTCGATGGGATTGGATGTGGATGCGATGAACCGTTGTCCGGTGGCGCGCGGCGCGGTCAATGCCGTCACGTGCAGCCGGGCCACGTCACGCACATCCACCATGCCCATGGCAACGTCGGGGATCATCGGCATCTTCCCGCCGATCATGTCCGAGATCATCGCCACGCTCTGGCCGTCGGCTTCGGCACCCAGCGACGGGCCGAACACCCCGCCGGGGTTGATCGCCGCGAGTTCCATCTCGCTGTCACGGTTGATGTCCCAGGCGGCGCGTTCGGCGAGCGTCTTGCTCTTGGCGTAGGCGCCAATATTGGCGTTGGTGTCCGACCACGAGTCCGGTCCGTAGCGACCGCTGTCCTTGCCGGCGACCATGGCCACGATCGAGGACGTGAGCACCAATCGCCTTACCCCGGCTCGTTGCGCGGCGCGGACCACGCGCCCGGTGCCATCTACCGCAGGGGCGATCAACTCGTTGGCATCCTTCGGCTCAGCCAGCACGAACGGCGACGCCATGTGGATGACGAACATGCACCCCTTCATCGCTTCGTCCCACCCATCGTCCGAGAGAAGGTCGGCTTCGGCGAAACTGAGCCGGTCCACCGACGCCACTGCCGCGATGGCCGCCGTGGTGGGAGCAGCCTTCGACGCAGAACGAACTGTCCCGACGACCTCATAACCTTGACGAAGCAACTCGGCGCCTACGTGCTGCCCGATGTACCCGCTGATACCAGTGACCAAAACGCGTGAGGTCATGTTTTCTGTCTCCTTGCTGTGAGAAGCCGATATGAATTGGACGAGGGATCTAACTGTGTGACCGGCGTGCTCGCGGTCACGTGCCCGCTCGGGGGAGCGTGAGGTTCGCGAGCGCCGCTCGCCGGGGTGATCTCTGACCCTGGCGGGCGGCGCGGGCGGGCCGGTCCGTGAGCCGATCAGCTCACGGGCGCCGCGACCGGGAAGCCTTCGATGAACACGATGCTGTTGGATTCGGTCAGCTCGTTGATCCGCAGTTGCTTGAAGGGCTCGTAGTCCGAGGAGTCGTACCAGGCCTGCGCAGCCTCCATGTTCGGGAAGCGGAGAATCGCGGCCCAGTTGCCGTCGAAGTCGCCTTCCCTGGTCGTAGGGGTGGGGGACCCGGCAACCATCTGCACGCCGAACTTCTCCAGGATCGGAAAGACGTATTGGGAGTATCGCTCGTTGAACTCCGCAGGGTTTTTGATCTTGATCTGGACCATGGCGTAGGCCGGTGCGGTCTCGTCTGTCATGTGGGTGACTCCTCGTCGGGTAGTGGTACGGTGGATAACTTGCGTTTCGCAATCTAACAAACAAACTTGCATTATGCAAGTCATGGTCCGAGCGGTCGCGTCAGCGGCTCCCCCGCGTTGTTTGTCTCTGACGCTCGCGAGTGCCTGTGTCGGTCACCACGCGCTCACCGCGAGCAACACCGCCACGCCAAGAGGACCCGCCCGACCCGCCTTCGTGGGCGAACCAGCACGATGTGATCGACGCCGTGCGGTTGGCGTTGGCCGGCCACCAGCAGATCTTCGGGCACTCACTGGCCGACGAGCGTCCGATCGACACCGAGACCGGTGAGATCCTGCCGTCAGTGACGATCGTGACCGACAACGGCGGAGGAGTTCCGCTCGTTCCGTTTCGAGGCGTTCATCGCCGCGCACCGGCGAACTCGCCCACGTGCGCACCCGAGTGAGGAGCCTAGGTCAGAACGGCTCACGCGAGCGCGGGTTCGGCACCCTGAGGTACGAGCGGGGCCCACCTGGACCAGATCGACGACGCCGTCGTGCTGGCCGAGCAAGCCGAGCAGTACCGAATCGACTACAACGAAGTCCGCCTGCACGAGGCAATTGCCTGGAACCGGCCCACGCAGGTGCACTTGGGCCTGGCCGACCCCACCATCCAGACACTTCAACAGACCCAATCCCTGCCAACCCCCTGACCCGGGACACTCGCTGGCAGGAACGCCCGACATGTGTCAGTGCCCTATGCGGCTTTTGGTCGGTTCGTGGCGTTGGGACTGATCGGCTGTTGTGCCAGGGCGTTTTCGGTGTCGGCTGCTTGGGCTTGTTCTTGGGTGAGTTCGGCGAATCCGTAGTGGGGACGGTCGGGTTGCAGGAGGGGATGGGTGGTCTCTCCGAGTCCGGTTTCGGCGTGCCAGCTGCGCAGGACGCGCATGTTCGTCAGGGCCGCAGCGCAGGCCAGGACCAGGCTGACCATGGGCAGTCCTCGAAACTCGTGGCTTCCTCTGTGGTATCCGGTGCTGCTGGTGCCTTTGAAGATGCCGAACCAGCCTTCCACGTAGGTGCGTCGCCGGTAGGATTCCTGCCATTTCTGGCTGCCCCAGTAGTCCTTTTGCGACATCTTCATGGCGGTGCCTTGACCGTCGGTGGTGATGCGGTACGTGGCGGTGTCGTTGCGGCAGATCGCCGGGCAGTCATCGCCGGTCGGCGGGGCGGCCACGATGGGCAGACCGTAGTGCATGGCTGTTGCTTGGCTGCCGGTGATCAGGGGGCAGCCGATAGTGCCGTTTCGGGCCGGGCAGCGGGTCTTCATCTTGCCGTCGGCGTCTGGGCGGTTGACGAATTGGACCGCGTACGCCTGTCGTCGGGCGATGAGTTGGGCGAACTCGGCTCGCTGGGCGGCGCTCGCGTTGGGTCCAAGGGTTGGGATTACTCCGAGTTCGGGGGGTGTGCCGGGGCAGTGGGGCACGCCTGCGGCGACCAGGGTCCCGTTCCATTCGGCGAATCCTTGATCGTTTTCGTGCATGTCGGCGACCTGGTTGATACGGCGTGCTCGCAGTTGTTTCAGCCAGCGATGGTATTTCTTGTAACTGTAGTGCCGGTCGACGAGCAGGTTGCTGATGCTGGTTCCGGCGGCGACCAGGTTGTCAAGCATGCTCAGGCAGGGCTCGACGATGTCGGTGCTGCCGGGCAATACGACGAGGCGTTCGACCAGTTGTGGTTCGGTGCGGGCAGATGTGGGTCCGCTGGTGGGTGGTACCCGGATCAGGGCTTCCAGGTCGTACCCGAAGTACATTTCGCGGCTGCCATCCTTGGATGTCTTGCCCCCGTACCAGGCGTCGCTGCCGCCCTTGTTTCCACGGCCGCGGGCCGGGCCGTCGGTCGGTGTCGGGCGCTGCTGCGCGGTGGCGGCGGTCGTGGTGTCGTCGTCGGTCTGCTCAGCCGGCGGGTCGCCGCCGATCTTGCTGGGGCTTCGTTCGGCTGCCCAGATTCCGGTGCCGTCCAGGGCGTAGTCACAGCTGCCGGGGTCCCGCGCGAACAGGGTGGCTGTCAGCAGTTCCGTGGTGATGGCGTCGAGTTGGGCCCGGCGTGCGTACCGTTGGGCATCCGGTAGGTGGGCGGCCCTTGTCTTCGTGTGGTCCAGGTGGGAGCTGATGCGTTTGGTCAGTTTGTACAACTGGTCCACGGTGATCGTCCTGGGTGCGCGGGCGGGCCCGGTGAGCACCCCGAGGTCCCATTGCAGATCCCGTGGCAGGTCCCGTGTCAGGGCCCGGTGGATTGAGGTGACGGTCGCCAAAGCGCACGCGTCGATGCTCAGCAGCATCCCGGTGAGCAGCACTCTCGGGTGCACGCTGGCCCGCCCCCGCGGGTCGGGGCGGATGATGGTTTGCAGCATGGCGGCGGCGGGGTCGGCGATGTGTCGGGCTCGCCGGTACTGGTCGAAGGTGATGCTCATCGGGGTTCACCGCGCAAGACGTCGCTGGCCGCCGTGAGCTCTTCGGGGGTCAGCATCCGGAACAGGTCGGTTATGGTGCGGGCGGAACGCAGCCCAGCCGCGGCGAGCAGTACGTTCAGAGGGACCGGCTCACCCATCAGTTCGGCCAGCCAGGTGGTGCGCAGGCGTGCGGCGTCGATGTGGGGCACGTCCGTGGACAAGATCACCGCATCCTCGAGAAGGTGGGCCACGATCCGACGATCGTTGCGACCGCCCAAGACCAGAGCGGCCGGTGTCAGGTCGGCGATCCCGGTCCTGACCAGGTCCTCGTACGGGCGGCGAACCGGCACGGTGCGCCGGGGATCGGTTCCGAGTGTGACCAGCACGCCGTCGGCGCCTAGGTCGGATATGTCCCGGCGGCGCAAGCCGGACAGCTCGGCAGAGGTTGCCCCGGCGCCGCGGGCCAACCCGACCAAAGCCGCCAATCGTTTGGCTCTTGCGGGCCTGGGTTGGTGGCGTACGACCCGCAGGATCGCGGTCATCTGCGCTTGGCTGTACGGGGGTTGGACGGTGCGGTAGCTGGTTGGTGCCATCACCGGTGGGGCGCTGGGCCCGGGGTTCAGTCGGGACGCCAGGACCTTCAACCGGTTCATCTGGTGGGCCCGGTTGGCCTCGCTGGCGTGACCATGCCGGGCCAGGGTGAAGTCGTGGATGGTCTCGTGGGTCATCAGCGAGGTCCACGACAGGTCCCGGCCCTGGGTGTGAGCCCAGTACGCCAACGCGGTCACGTCGGACACGCGCTTCTTGAACGAGGCAAGCCCGCGGATGTAGGCGGCTCGGGACATCACCGCGACGACGGCTGCCCGCACCGTGTCAACGTCGGCTGCGGGCACGGTTTGCGGGCGGAACGTGTCCAGATATTTGGTGTGATCCGGCGGTAGATCTGCGGCCGGGCCTTTCACCAGGGCCGCGGTGGCCGCGGTCGCGCGGCGCATGGCGGACTTGTTGACTCCACGACTTTGGGTGCTCACGGCTGGCTCGATTCGCTCGACGCTGCTGATGTGATCACTTCTGGCGCGCGCGATTCGCTATCACCGCTGCTGTGGGGGGTCGGTGTTCCCGGTCCGCGCAGCACGCCCTGGTAGGCGTGCAAATCCGCGGCCGGCAGGTGCGGGAACACGCGCCGCAGCGTGGTCTCTGCCAGCGGGTACCGCGCCAAGCTGGTTAGCAACGGGGTGTCCGCGCACAACCCCGTGACCGCAACCAGGGCCTCAGGCGACAGCGGTCGCGATTCGCCAGGTCGGGAGGAGCGCTGGTTGTTGGCCCGGTACGGCAAACCCATGCGGGTGTACATCAGCCTGGTCAGCCGGGCCCGCACATTCGTGCGGGTCCTGTCCGGTCTCGTGGACTTCAGCCGGTTCATGTGCCGGCCGATACCCGCGTCCGTGAGCATCTGTTCCACCGACAGCGTGGAAAAGTCGGCCAGTTCACCGGCGATCAGCGAACACAGGGCGCTGAGCAACGTGGTGGCCGCCGACACGTTCGACGGCGCGGCCCGGCGCACCAGACACCGGGCCTGCGCGGCCACCTGCTCCCAGGCCAGCCGGTCTAGCGAGCGGGGCGAGTAATCCGCCAACGCGTCCTCGACGGCGGTGGCCAACATGACACAGCCGGGGCATCCGGGCGAGCCACAGACCGGCTTGTTTGGTACTTCGTTCTTCTTCACCCCTTTCACAGTGCCTGCACACCCGAAACTGTCACGGCCACGCGAAAACCGAGCCCGCAAGGACATGGGATGCCACCCGGCGACCCGTTCTACAAGATCACCGGACGGCGTTAGCGGCATTCATCACAGGACCGAACCTCGTCGCAAACGCAGCACACAGTGACTTGAAACCGAGGAGAGTCAGGTATCCGTGCCCCGCGCACCAAACCCAGCCAGGCTGGGTGAAAACGACGCGGAATCCAGGTGAAACGGTCCTCGCGGACTTCGCCCGGCGCGCACTGTGACCAGGGAAAACACTATTTCAGCTAACCCCCCACACGGTCATGTTGGTAGTTCTTGTTGAGACAAGTCGTGTCGATTGACAGACGAGTTGGCCAATTTGCAAAACAGTTGGCCACTACTTGGACACAATTTGCAAGGAGTTGGCCACTCAAGATTCACGCGTAGGTTGACCACCGGCACGTAATCGGCACGGTCGGCTTCGGCGCTTGCTGGGCGAATCCTCTTGCTGTCACCATTTCGTCGGAAGGGGGAACGGCGGCAACTAGCCAAAAGCACTGAGAGCGGCAACAATCTTAGCTTCGGGCGGAGCACAATCCAAACACAACTGGAGAATCGGGTTATTCCGCTCGACGATCACGAAGTAGTCCGGATCCGTGTGCTCGATGTTGTAGCTGATACAGACGTACGGTTCCCCATGCGGCATGTCGCGTCCACAAGCCCCGCAGATTAGATGGTCGGACATAGTTAGACGCTACCGATTCGCCGGTCAATCGGCGCGCCGATTGTTCAGCGGTGCGTTGAAATGAACCTTGGCACGTCTATATGAACCCGAAATGAACCTTGGCAAGTTTGTGAACCCACTTGTCCTGCGGAACGTCGGTGTCCAGCGGTGCGTTGAAATGTCGGTTGGCAATCCGGGCTCGCCACATTGTTGTAGATCGGCAGCGCGGCCCTGTTAGACGCAAATGGCCCGGCCAAAACGAGCGTGCCACGATTCCGCACCTCGGCTTGGTTGTAACGCCGAATCATTCGCGATCCTGGTCCAGCCCGTCTTCATCAAGATCAGTGTCCGGGGCTTCGGTGTCTGAAAGGGAGTCACGGCGATGCGACTGGCGGTGACCAGATTACCGGCGGCCTCGGGATGACGCGCTTCGCTCAGAGGGCTGGAAAAGGATTGGCTGCACCTTTCGCAAAGCTACTGCGAGGAAATTGCGGTGCGGCCTTCGCGCGTTAGCTGGGATGATGCCGATAGTGTGATCAACGAATCGGGAGGTGTTAAGTGTCGTACGACCCAACCCTGGCTGCCGCGTTGTCCGGGGTCACCATCGCGCAGCTCCGATACTGGCGACGACGCCACGCCGACAAGCCAGCTCTCCTCACCCCCGAGTTCTCCTACAACAACCGCGTCTGCTACTCGTTTCGCGACGTCATCGCACTTCGCACCGTTGCCTACCTCCGCGAGGAGTCGAGCCTCCAGAAGGTCCGTCGGGCACTCTCGACCCTGAAATCGCTCGGTGCCGACAGCCACCTCTCCGAATACAAGCTCGTCTCCACCGGAAACACCATCGCATTACTAGACCATGAGGACGCCGTCGACCTGGTCGCCCGACCTGGACAGCACCTCATCGCGGAGATGGTGGACGTGCTTGCGCCGTTCACCAACATTCGTGGAGACGAAGTGCCCGACTTTCAGCGGCCCCGCAAGAACCTCGTTGTGGATTCCGAAACGCTCAGCGGGTTCCCTGTCATCCTGGGTACCCGAGTTCCCTACGACGTCGTCGCCGAATTGGTCGATGACGGAGTGCCGCCCGAAGAAATCAAGAAGTATTACCCGACCGTTTCGGTGACGGCGGCGCGTGACGCCCAAGATTACGCGAACTATGTTCGACGAGTGGCTGCGTGAAGATTCTCCTGGACGAACAGGTTCCAGTCTTCTTCGCCGAAGCGATTGCCCGACTCCTCCCGAAAGCACGCGTCGACCACGTTGCAAACATCAAGTGGAAGTCGAAGAAGGACATCCCGCTGTACGCCGACGCAAAGACTCGCGGCTACACGCTGATCATCACCAATGACCTTCGCCAACTGGAAGACCCCGAGGAAACGAAAGCGATCAAGCGCAGTGGGCTGCACCACCTTCGATATCGAAGAAAGGGAAGAGGGCTCGCTGCCCAAGCAGGATCGCTCGCCTCGCTCGTCGCTGCTCTGCCCGCTGTCGTGGAGGTTATTGAGAGCGTTCAGAGCCAAAGACTCTTCCTCGCACACTCGCTCAGCTTGACTCAATCTGCACGAGTCGAAGTCACAGATCCAAAGATGGATCCGCCCCGCTATTGGCGCTAACCCCCTTCCAGACGTCGTTCGTCAGTTGGCCCGCGTACCGCCTTCGGCGAGCCGAAAACCCTCCAACAGTACGGAGCGGACCGACGAGGCGGTCATTCACCGGTACCAACGACCAATTCGCAACAAAGAGACTGCCAGGATCGTTCGGTCCGAGGGTCTCAGAGTGTCGCCGAATGCGACGTGGGAGTCCGATGGTGATCTCGCAGTCGAGTCCCTAGAGCCGGACACGTAAGACTTCTGGTCCCCACTCGGGCTGACTCTCGCACTCGTAGCCGACGGCGAAACTACCCGCTTTGGCACCGTTTGTCGCTGCATTCTTCACCGACCTGCTGACGATAAGGAGCTGTGGCGTGCATCTGTGGAATGCCGGAACGAAACAACCAGCGTCCTCAACGTCGGCTTCGTCATGGTTCAGGTGGCCGATCGCGTGTTCAGTCCGCACCAAATCTTGGAACACGCTTAGTATGCAGAATTCCCGCACGACAAGGCGGGCTGAGGGAACGTGACGTTCACGCGTTGGATGGGGCGATGATCTCCGTGATCAACATCGCCCAGTACTTGGACGGGTTCGTCGACGAAGCCACGAATCGGTCTGGTGGCTATGACCGGTTACTGCCTGTCCGCCGAGTCACAACTCATGTCAGGCACAGGTGAACTTCGTGTTGAACGACGGTTACGCGGGGTTCGTGACATGCTTTCGTCGTGACCGGTGTCGTCCTGGCCCGGCTGCATAAGGGGACAAATCGGTGATCAACGCGGACAAGCCAGCGCGGTGGAAGCCCTCAAACGGAACCCGACCTCCATATCCGCCTGGCGGATGAGTACGGCCCCACCGATCGCGCGTGACAGGCTGGTCGGGCTTGCGGGCATCCGTCCGGCGGTTGTGAAGGCGTTGGAAGCGGGGCGACTCCCGGCGAGAGGAACTCCCGCCGAATTGTCGTACGAGCTTGAGAGTATCTGTGAAGTGATCAACAGTATGTTGGATCGGGACCTATTCTCGTGGGTGGTGTCCGGAATGCCCGCATCTCCAATTGAACGGACGGTGGCCGCGACCGTAGTTGCTGACCGGCTGTGTGGTGCGGTTGCCGATCCAATTGTTCGCAACGCGCAGGAGCGGAGGCAGCTTGCCGTCATCGGGGCATGGCTAAATTCACGAGGGTATGTGAAACAGATTCATCCGACCGCGGACGCAATCCGAGCTATGACTCCCGGCACGTATTCGTTCCGGCAAAACGTGATCGTCCGTACGCCGAAGTCTGTCAACATGCCGATTGACGTCGTCGTCCAGCCACACGGAAATAGCGGCAAGATGCCTGTACTGATTGAGGCGAAATCTGCGGGTGATTTCACGAACACAAACAAACGACGCAAGGAGGAGGCAACCAAAGTGCGGCAACTCCGACACAGCCACGGGGACGAAGCCGGGCTGCTGCTGTTCCTTAACGGGTACTTCGACTCCGGCCATCTCGGATATGAAGCAGCCGAGGGGTTGGACTGGGTGTGGGAACACAGGGTTGAGGACTTGGCCGATGCCGGAATCTGATTTCGAGTCCAAGGAAAGGGACCGGCTGGCGATACAGGCGAAGCTGGACGAACAACGCAGCGCGCTCGACCGGAACAAGTGGGGTCAGTTTGCGACACCCCAGATGCTCGCCAACGACATAGTTGCCGAGGTCCTCCCGCTCGTGACAAGCACGACCATCCGATTCCTCGAGCCGTCCTGCGGATCTGGTGCGTTCTTCGCGGGGTTCCTCCAACAGCTCACGACTTCGCACACGTCGAGGGATTTCGATGCGGTCGGTGTAGAACTTGATCCCCAGTTCGCCCAGGTCGCCGACGAACTCTGGGCAGCGGAAGGGCTCGACGTCATCAACGGCGACTACCTGAGGTGGTCAGAGAAGGAGGAATTCGCTGCCGATCTACTGGTTGCCAACCCCCCATACGTTCGCCACCACCATCTGGAGGCATCCGAAAAGGTTCAGCTACAACAATCTGTTCACGGTGTTCTCGGCATCAAGACATCCGGCCTCGCCGGGCTCTACGTCTATTTCCTGCTCCTGTCCCACCGCCTTCTAGCCGACGATGCAATCTCGGCTTGGCTGATTCCTTCCGAGTTCCTAGACGTGAACTACGGGCAAGCCGTTCGCGAATACCTCGCAACACGGGTGGACCTCATTCGTATTCACCGCTTCGAGCCCGATGACACCCAGTTCGCTGACGCCCTCGTTTCATCGACGGTTGTCATCTTCCGTAATCGGACACCGGCTGACGACCATGAGGCCGTGTTCACATCCGGCGGGTCGCTACACGAACCGAAGCGGCGCGCGGCCGTTCCCCGTCAGAGCCTTGATCCGAAGATCAAGTGGCAGAACCTCTTCAACCCGCCGAAATCTCCCGGGAGGAAGGGGTTGACGGTCGGCGACTTGCTGAAGGTGCGGCGCGGTATTGCCACGGGAGCGAACAAGTTCTTCATCATCGACCGGGCGTCGGCAACCGAACTCGGCATCACTGCGGAGAACATCCGACCGATTCTCCCCGGAACGCGGCACATACCGGACCAGACGATTTCAGTCGACAAGAGTGGCTGGCCGCTACTCGACAAGCAACTTGCGCTCATCGATTCGGATATGGATGCCAAGACGATGGCTCGCCGCGATCCCGGGCTAGCGCAGTACCTCGCGTCCGCCGGTCCTGAAGTTCTCGAAGGCTATCTTGTAAAGGGACGATCGCCTTGGTACAAACAAGAGCAACGCGAGGCGCCACTGTTCTTCTGTACCTACATGGGTCGATCGAAAGACGGCCAAGCACCCTTCCGTTTCATCCTGAACCGTTCGAAAGCGATCGCCACTAACTCCTACCTCATGCTGTATCCGACACCGCTGTTGGAAGCCGCACTCGCCGAAGGTGTCATTACCACCCACGTCGTCCACGAAGCTCTGTTGTCTCTCACGGTCGAAGCGTTGGAGTTAGGCGGACGCTCCTACGGTGGCGGACTCCGAAAGATGGAACCGAGCGAACTCTCCGGAATTGCACTCGAAGGATTGTCCGCCCAATTGAATGAACAGCTCGAAGCTTTCGCTCTGAAAGCGCGCGGAACTCTCTTCTGACCGCACCAAACTCGTTTTCAAATTCCTCTGCCGATCCGGGAATAGGCACGGAAGTTTGCGGCCGACGTCCTTCGTGTGGCGTTCAAGACCGAATCCGTGCCTTCGCGTCCGCGATGGCACGGGTTCGAACCGCCCTGAGTCAATCGTTCTCCGCCTATCCCCTCTCCCTGCTTCCAGTGGTATCAGGAACCATGCACTTGAATTCGAGGAATGTGCTAGATCACCAATTGGCCGGTGGGCCGAATTTGTTGCGGGGACGCCCACCTGTCTGTGCGTGCCGTGGCTTCCAGGATCGCCTTCTCGGCAGCCGATACATGCTGGTTCACGAGTCTCGTGTCAATGTACCGGGAGCCCGTCGCGGAGTTGAGCGGTGCGTTCTCCGCGATGGAGCGCAATTCCGAGAGTCTAGCAAGTCCCGCTTCAGGTCTTCCTGAATCTGGTGAGCGTCAGCTGCTGGTAAGTCGCCGGACGGCTCAGTATTTCCGCGTCGTAGTCGCTGCAGCGCAATCCTTCTTTCTCGGGCGCACCGGGTGCACCGGGCACCTTCACGGGATGCCGGGTTTGTGCAGCCGACAACGACGCACGTGGCAATGGGGAGTTTGATTTCGATCCTCGAGTTCTGGCGATTTCTGTGCAGCCGTTTCGAGTTGTTTTCGGTCGCAGGCGGGCACCCGTGGATCACGTCCCCGGCCTGTTCGTCCGGCGGGGGCGGGCAGGGCGGTGACTCGGTGCGCCGGTTCGGCGGTTTCGGGAGAACGGGAAATGGTCTCTGCGGGTGGCGCTCTCCCCGAGTCGTTAGAAGACCCCCATGTTTCAGTGATCCACCGCCGCGAGCATCAGATTCCTACCTATTCCTGATCCAGAAGACGGAGCACTTGTCCGTACTGACATTCGAGGGCCGGATTTCGATGACTCCGCACCGCGAGGCCCGTCACCCTGTGCTCCACCCGGGCATCCGCATATGTGGGCACTGGTGCGTCGGAGGCGGTAGCTACCTGCACGACGAGACGGTTACTGTTCCGACTGGAAGTCGTGTCCACATCTCTGGACATGACGATCAGGGCTGGCGCTTTAGGTCGCGGCGTAGCCCGGCCCAGCGTCGGTATTTGTCTTCGATTCCGGTCAGGATCGCCCGGGTCTCTTGGGTGCAGTAGTCGATGGGCTGAAAGGGCAGTTCTTCTTCGCCGCGCTCTCCTGCATTGAATCGGACGCGCTCGAGTCTGTCCACGGCCAGGCGTGCGTCAGCGAGGCGGTCCAGAATCTCTAGGACCTCGTCGGTGGGAAGTCCGCCGCCGGGATCGTCGCTGTGGCGTCTTACTCGTTCGGTGACTCGGCGCCAATCATAGGCGCATTTCTGACACCGGGAACCCTTTCGCGAGACCGTGTTTTCGCAGCCGGTGGTAGCGCATTGGTGGACGGGCACGGTACCTCCCTCAGAAGTCCGAATGCGGGTTTCGGGACGTCCTACAAGAACTTGCCAGCCGCAAGCGCGGCTAGTTAGCTGTATCCTATAGACGTACAAACTCAATAATAGCAACACATATCAGGCAATGAGCGCATTTGCAGGATTTTCGTAGTTGCATTTGCGGCTCAGTACTCGGAGGGGGTGCGAGCGTCATGAGGGTGACCCCGATAGCAGTACCGCCGGATCGACCGGCGGATGCTGAGCCCGAGGACTGCGCTATGAGAATTGAATACAAACCGAGCAAGGATTCCGCCACCATCGTTGCAGATGTGCTGTCCTGCAAAGACGGGACTGCGAGGGAAATCCTTTGTGGTGTTCCGATTCGCAAGCCGATGGCCTATCACGGCCAGTCGTCCAAACCAGGGTTCTACTGGATGGCTTCCACCGGTCAGCATGTTTCGTTTGAGAGCAAATTTGAACGCACAATCCTTGTCGGCTACGACTGGTCAGGAACGGTGCGGAGAGTCTTGCCGCAGCCGTTGCGGCTGTATTTCGAACGAACTGCACGCCCGTATCGCCATGTGCCGGATTTCCTCTTTGAATTGGTTGGAGACGAGCACGAGTTGGTCGACGTGAAGGGCGCGCGTGCCCGGCAGAAACCGCTCAATTCCTTGACCTTCACACTGACGGCCCGTGCCGCCGACCTTTTGGGCTGGGCATTCACGGTTGCAACAGAACCCGTGCCCGTAAGAGCGGCGAACATAGCATATTTTGCCGGGTACCGGACACCGAAATTCGCGCCAATCGACCAGCACATTCCCACCCTGCTCAACATTCTGCGCGACGATGATTCAACCGTTGCGGGTGTATTCGCCGCATTGGAGGCCACGGGCATTGCTTCCGGGGTAGTGCCCGCAGTCGTTTGGCGGGCTGCGTGGAAACGCCTCGTGTTCTGCGACATCAATCGGCCCATGACGATGGCCAGCGCGCTGAGTCTCAGCGACGACACGTTGGAGTGTGTGCGATGAAACCGACAGCCAGACTCGAGCCGGGTTCCTTCATCATTTTCAACGGGGAACAGCACACGGTGACCGGCCTGACCGGCCCTCATATCCACCTGCGCCACTCCTCGCTGCAGACCTCGGTATGGTTGCTGACCGAAGTCGTGGACTGCCCCGATTTCCGTGTCCTGACCGATGCAGACGGGGTCGGCCAACCGGAGCCGGATACGCAGCAAATCGCCGACCTGTCCGTGCTCGACGCCCTCGACGCCACCCAGCGTGCCGTTGTCCAAAAGCGCCTCAACGCGGTTCTACTCGTTCGTGATGCGCGGCTGCCCGGCGATGACCTCGACGCGGAGCTTGCCCCGCTGGGTCGTCTGGAACGTATTAGGGTCGTTGCCAAACGTGTGGGGAGTGCGCCTCGCTCGGTGCGCCGGTGGGCTGAAGGTTTTGACGGCTCGGGTCTGGCAGGGCTGGTCGACAACCGCCTGGTGGGTGCGGCCCGACCACTGGGGAAGATTGACCCGCGCTGGCGAAACGCCTTCACCACAGTCCTCAATCAACGGACCAAGGATTCCCACATCACTGACCGCAATCTCATCGAACTGGTCGAGGCCGAGGCACTGCGAGCGAACGAGGTCCCGCCGACACCGGTCAGCGAGAGCACGATGCGTCGCAATTTGAAGGAGATGCGTCGCGGGCGCGGCACGCACCTGTCAACGAAAGCTCAACGTTCGATTGCGAATCGGCCCTCACATGAGGGCGGGTGGCGCCGACTGGTCGCGGCTCGTGCCGGGGAAGTTGTTGCCATCGATACGAACAAACTCGATACGTTTGGCATGGACGCGATTACCGGTGAATGGTGCCAGGTGCAACTCATGCTGGCCATTGACCTGTGCGATAGGGGTCTCGTGGGCTGGCAATTCACCGGGTGGGAACCAACGGCAGCGGATACGAATCTGCTGCTGCGTCACATTGTGTCGCCGAAACGAGCCGGTGCCAACTGGCCGAGCATCGCGCGGTGGCGGTACGCCGGTGTGCCCGAAACACTTGTCGCGGGTCTCCTGGAAAGTGACCCGCTGCTGCCCGAGGGAATCGTGGACGAGAACAGCCCCATCGCGGGAGTACCGGTGGTTATTCCGGACCAAATCGTTATGGACCGCGGGAAGATATATACGGCGCAGTCATTCAAAGAAGCATGCGAAATGATGGGCTCCAACCTCGAGTTCGGTCGCCCGTACACACCGACGGACAAGGCGCATATCGAGCGCGTTTTCGGCACCATCAACACCGGCTTCGTACAGAAACTCCCCGGATACAAAGGCCCGGATATCCACTCGCGAGGGGCGAAGGAATACGTCGAAGACGGCGCATTCCTGTTCATCGACGAAATCGCTGACAGGTTCGCCGAGTGGGTCGCCACCGTATACCAGAACGCCCCACACGACGGCCTTGTGCACCCATCAGTCCCCGGGGTGACACTGACACCGAACCAGGGGTTCGACTTGTCCATCAGTCACGCGGGCTATGTTCCCGTGCCGGTCGACCGGAACCTGCAAATTGAACTGCTGGAGACGGTGTGGCTCACCGTGGGCGCGGAAGGTCTCACGCGCACGGGCCTGACGTACGACTTCGACACCAACTCCTTCATGGATAACTACCGAAACCGGCGCTCTCCATTCACCAACAACAACGGCAAATGGCGGGTCAAAGTCGACCGCCGCGACGTGTCGCGCCTGTGGTTCTTCGATTTCGACAATGCCCAGGAACCGGAACTCGGAAAAGGGCAGTGGCGGGCCGTACCGGTTCGTGGTATCCCTGAAGGGCTGCCTTTCCAGGACCGGCACCTGGCATACGTCAAACGCGTCATCGCTGAACGCGGCGATGACCGCCGCGACCGGCACACCGTGGTGAAAGAACTCGGTAAGCTCCTGGCCCGCATCCACACCAACACCGATGCCTTGTCGAAAGACGAGAAACGCATCGCCGCCCACGCCGAGGCCGTCGCCAGGTTGAACACCGCGGCCGTGACGAAGCTGTCCACAGATGCGGACAGGGACACCCATGAGCAGTACTTCTCAGGCGACGATGCCTACGACCCATTCGACTCCGTGGAAGATCACGGGGAGGACGGCGCCGAGCCGGTCAGCATCACAGGAACCACGACCCGCAAACCACGGAAACGGGTCACCGAATTATCAGATGCGCCACCCCACCCGATGGCCATGGACGATGTCGAAGAGTACGACCCGTTCAACGACATCCCCGACATCGCCTAGGAAGGGGCCCTGTCATGTCCGAACTGTTTTCGTTCGCCAAATCCCCCACATCCGGAACGATTCCGCCGTGGCTGTCCACTAACCCTGACGATATTCGCCGCGCACTGTCGACGAAGGAAGGCTGGAGGCAATTCGTGGAACGCACCCCGAAGAAACCCATCACGCTGACCAAAGCTCGTTACAACCGACTGTCCGCCCCGCAGCGCGCGGAGTACAACCTGGCTCGCATCGGGTTCCACCGCTCCCTGGTTCTGGTCAGGCACCAGCAGTTGAACGCTGCGTGGGTGCGCCTGAGCGATATCTCCCAGGGTCAGGAGCAGGACGACGGACCCGGGGTCGGCGCAGCCGTCACTGGCCGCCCCGGGCACGGAAAGACCGCGGCGGTGACCGGCTATCTGCGGGAGTACGAGCGTGCATTGCGCGCTACTTGGCCGGAAGCGTTCGAGCAGGAGGACGAACTCGTGCCGGTCGTGTACTCCAGTTTGCTGCGCGGGGCGGGGCTGAAAGCCCAGATGCACCACATCCTGGGCTTTTTCGGCGAGGAAGCTCGGCCGCGGGAAACCGGGTCGCAGCTGGTTACGCGGCTCATCACCACGATGAGTGACTGTCGCACCGGAATGCTGGCCCTGGACCAGGGGCAGAACCTGCACATTGGGGATAGACGTGACGAGGAAGTCGCCGCCGTCATCAAACAACTCATGGATGACTACCGCGGAACCATCATCATTATCGGAAACGACCTGGACACGTCTGGCCCGTTAGCCCCCAACGTGGACGGGCGAAGTAACGCGGACCGTGAACAACTCGCCCGCCGCTTCCACATCGTGCCGATACGAGCCATCGAATCCGAGTCACCGGAATGGAAGGACCTGCTCGCCGCTGCGGAGTCGAAGCTCATTTTGATGAACTCACGCCCAGGCGACATTAGTGTGAGCCTCGCTGACACTATTTGGGACCTGTCCAACGGGGCAATCGGCGTCGCCTTCAACATCATCAATGTTGCGGCGAATGCGGCCATCGCCAACAACTCCGAACGCGTCACGAAGGCACTGCTGAAACAGACGGCAAAGACCGTCGAGTCGTACCGGCGACTGGCCGCATGATGGCCACGATCCGTGCCCTGCCCCGCGTCGTTCACCCTGGCGCCAATGAGACGTTTCATTCCTGGATGACGCGCCTTGCCGCCAGGCTCGACCTCGACATCAACACCACACTGCGGGCCATCGGCTACACCGACGACCGAACCCGTGCCCGTGCCTCACTGACTGGCTATGGACTCACGATTGCACCGAGCCGGATACCGGCAATCGCGACGGCAACCAGACTGCCCGAGCACCGGGTAACGGACACGCTGCTGACCGTCTTCAACGGCGGTCCGCTCACCCTGAACATCGACGCACTCGCCACACCCGAGGGCGTTCGCATCGCGACACTGACCCAATGGGTGCATGCAGGGACCAGCACCGCATGCATCCAGTGCTTGGTCGACAGCGGATACCAATGGGACCTGAACTGGCGTCTGCCGTGGGTCTTCACCTGCACCACCCACCGCCAATCCCACACCAACTTGTGCCCGGAGTGCGAGCAACCATTCCAGGGCGGGCGACGCTCGGACGGGTCCCTTGGCCCTCGCGTCGCCGCCAGCGTCCCCCTCGCCGACGCCTGCACCAATCCAGCTGCCGGTACCGCCAGCCGAGGCCGACCCACCACGTTCTGTGCGCACCCCTACGACGCCATTCGGACAGGGGAGCCAACCGACGAGCGACTCCTGCTTGCGCAACACATCATCAACGCGCGGCTGACCAGGGATACCCGGGCGACCGGCGCACCGTGGTGGGCCGACATGCGAGCCCTCACATCGATCCTGCTGGCCTACACCGACGAAGCGCTCGTTACCGAAACCTTGCCAGGCCTTGGTAGCGAGACGCGGGACGCCCTCGGCGCCCACTTCCATAACCGCGACACCCTGGACAATGCGAGGGCCGACCTCGTAAGTGACGGCGGAGACCACCGGACCGCCAGCCGTAAACGGGCATTCATCGGCACACCGACCGACCCCACCATCCTTGGCCCCATCGCCACCCTCGCGCTCGCCATAACCCAGCACTCCCGCAACGACGCACCAATCGCAGACGTGGACGTCAAACACCTCATCGACGCACTCGGAGAACGGCTCCACGACCGCAGCAGTTCCCTGGTCTATTCACTCGCCAACCGGGGCGCCACCAGCGCGTTACGGCTGACGTTCGCGACCGCAATCGGTCGGAACACGTTGGTGGAGAAGACATGGGACCTACGCGCCGACGGCGCCGCCATCGAACCCCGGAACATCCCGAGGCTGTGGCCGACCCGCTACTTCGAGTCCGTACGGCACCTGTTCACCGGAACCCTGGACGACTACGCGCGGGAGTACCTGTCCCTCGCGGCAGTCAAGACCATCACCGGGGGCTCGTGGGACCAGGCAGCTGAAGCGCTCGGGTGGCCAGACCCCCGACGGGGACACAAAGTCGCCAACACCAACATCACCCGCCTCAACGCGACCGGCAACCTGACGACCATCGAGGACCACGTCGTCGCGGTGGTCAGGGAGCTTGCAGCCAGCGACGAGCACGTCGACTACCGCCGACTCGAACAACTTGTCGGCGGCAGAACAACACTGACTACGGAGGAATGGTCGGCGCTCGCTGACGAGGCAGGAGTCTGCATCTCGGGCACACAGAACCGCCGCCGATGCTCCGCCGCCTGGGCGTGGCACACCATCGCCCTTGCGCCGCTCAAGCAATGGCCCGGCTTCCACGACGACCCGAAACGCCACATCACCAGGGATATCTACACCGGCCCGTTCCTCAAAATTGCGCTACCCGACATCGAACCGGCATTGTTCCGGTTCTGGACAGAGAGCCTTGCTTCGGGTCCGATTGCCTCGGCCCGCTAGTCGTTTCGTCCGGTCGAAGGAGGGCGATATCCAGCAGTGATGCGAGACGGTTTCGACACGGGGTTCCGGCACGGTGCGTTCCTCGGGCATTACGGGGAACCATCGCGATCCCGGTCAGCCGTTCGTTGCCGTGCAGGAAACGAACGATTTCGGCACCTTTCCCGCAAGGACTTTCACGGTTGGACTGTCGTGCGGGTGGGTGGTCGGTTCGGGGTAACGGGGCAACGTCGTCTAGGACGGGAGTCTGGCTGCGGCTGGTTCGGCGTGACCGTAGAGCCAGCCTTGGGCGTGTTTCCACCCTTGTGCCCGCAGCACCGTGGCCACTTCGGGTGTTTCAACTCCCTCGGCGACGGTGTCCAGGCCCAGGGTGCTGGCCAAGCCGACCAGTGCGGTGGCTAATTGCTCGCACCGCGGGTCGCCCACGGCGATTCCGGCCGTGAACGACAGGTCCAGTTTCAGTCCGGCGATGGGCAGGTCACGAAGGTGGGAGATGGACGAGTAGCCGGTCCCGAAATCGTCGACATACCAACGAACACCGAAGTCGGCCAGTTCGCCCATGGTGCCGCGGACACGCTCTGAGATATTCAGCAACTCGGTTTCGGTGAACTCGACATGCAGGCGGGTCGGGTCAACCTGCGACGAGGTCAGTTCCGTGATCACCCAGCGGGCGAAGTCCGCGTGGGCCAACGTGGGTGCCGATACATTGACCGCCACGACCATGGGCGCGGGCAGCCTGCCCAGCATCTGCACGGACTGGCGCAACACGGCCAAATCCAATTCGGTGATCAGCGAGGTTCGTTCAGCCACAGGAATGAAATTGTCCGGCGTCACTACGCTACCGTCGGGGCGAACCCAGCGCACGAGGGCCTCGTACCCGATCACCGCACCGTCATCAAGATTGACAACCGGTTGGAACCACGGCACGAACTGCCCTTGGCCAAGGCCCTGACGGAGGTCATCCTCCACGCTCAACCGATGCTGCGCTTCAACCGCGAGGCGAGTTTGGAAGAACTCGAAACGGTCACGGCCGTTGTCTTTGGCCCTGTGCATCGCGAGTGCGGCATCACGGACCAGCTCGACACCGTGGGCCCCGGGACGACCGGTCGCGATGCCGATACTGACCGTGGGCTCGACGTGGTGTGTTCCTATCGTCACGGTGCCGTGGACCGCCCGGCGGATCTGCTCGGCGATGACGCTGGCGTCGGCTCCGCTGACCAGGTCCGGCAGCAACACAATGAACTCGTCCCCGGAACCACGGGCGAGCAAGTCCGGGTTGGTGACGATGCTGGCGACCCTGAATGCAATGGCCATCATGACCCGGTCGCCCGCGGTGTGGGTGAGTGCCTCATTCACCGTCTTCAACGAGTCGACTCCCACGCACAACACCCCGACCGTGCGCCCGGGGCGCCCCGATCTAGAAAGCTCATCCAGCAGCTGGTCAATACGTGCTGCGGCCACCGACAAGGTGGCCAAACCGGTGAGCGGGTCGTGCTCAAGCGCGTGCGACAACGCCGTCCTCGCGCTGACCTCGTCGTGGACATCCCGCAATCCGGCTACCACGGAATCGACGGCGCCGTCAGCACCGATGGTTGATCGTGACTGCCCAGATATCCACCGGTAGTCCCCACCGGCGGTCCGCAGTCGAAGCTCGAACGGGACGACTGTTTCACCCGAGTATGCCGACGCCCGGCGCAGGTCCAGGACCCGCCGGTCGTCGGGGTGAACAAGGTCGGCCGGGTCGGTGCCAACCAGTTGTTCAGGTGCCCACCCCAACACCGATTCCACAGAAGGCGTCACCCACACCAGCACGCCATCGGCATCCAGTTGCCACACAATGTCCGTGGCGTTCTCGGCCAACAACCGGTACTGCTGCTCAGCGGCGGCCAGGGCTTGTTTGGCGGCCAGCGCGGCGGTGATATCGCGTGCTGTGACCAGGACCTCATCCCCGAATGGCACTGCGGTCAAGTCGAAGGCCGTCTTTGCACCGTTCACGTCAAAGGACGGCACCCGCAGGTACCCTGGCTGCCTTGTGATCAAAGTGTTGGTGCAGAAATCGAACACGCCCAGAGATTCCAAACCCGGGAATAGGGTCAGCAGAGTTTGGCCCAGCATGTCCTGCGGGGCACGCTGGTAGGACACCGCGGCCGCCAGATTGATGTGCGTATACGTGAGATCAACTACGGCACCGTCGTCATCGCGGACCGCACGGAATACGTACGTCGCGTCCGGAAGTGCGTCAACAAGTCCTCGGTACCGGCTCTCCGAGGCGGCCAATTCGTGCCGCGCCGCAACCTCGTCCTGAATATCGCGGAACCCGACGATCGCGCCAGTGACGGCACCATCAGCAC
>JBAXOQ010000036.1:0-20997 GCA_037133175.1 Actinomycetes bacterium | reverse complement strand
ATCGTGCACAACACCACTGGCGGCCCGGTGGGTCCGACGACGGCGCACATCCGAATCACGTCGGCTCCATTGAGGGGCGCGAAGCTGCGAGCCGAGAAAGGCATCAACGTTCCCGACACAGAGGTTCCTGTGCCGGCCCTCACCGACAGCGACCTCCTCGATCTCGACACCGCCGTGCAACTCGCGGACATGGTGGCCCTCTCGTTCGTACGGCGGGCCGATGACGTCGCACTGCTGCTCGACGAACTGAGTTTGCGTGGCGGGGACGCCGTCGGAATCGTCGTGAAGATCGAGACCGTGCATGGTTTCCGCCACCTCCCCGACATCCTTCGTACGGCGATGCGCAACGAGCGAGTGGGCGTGATGATCGCTCGTGGCGACCTCGCTGTGGAGGCCGGTTACGAGCGGCTCGCAGAGGTGCAGGAGGAGATTCTCTGGTTGTGTGAAGCAGCGCACCTGCCGGTGATCTGGGCGACCGAGGTGCTCGACGGACTCGCCCGCACCGGTCGGGCAACCCGGTCGGAGATCATGTGCTGGTGACACTGCCGACCGTACCGCTGCCGGAATGGCTTGCGGCGTTGCGCCTCGGCGGCGCCATCACCGTCGAATCGATCGTGCTGGCGGCATGTGACGGCTTCCGGTTGGCCACACTGCTGGCCTGTGTCGGAGCCGCGAACTCCTTGGCTTCGCCTAGTCGGCTACTCAAGGCAATGCCCGCTGCCCTGTACGAAATCGGCGTCGCTGTGGTTGTCGCGATGACGTTCGCACCACAACTGGTCGCTGACATGGGCAGGGTACGTCGAGCCCGCCGCCTGCGCGGTCGGCCAGACCGCGGGATCCGCGGGGTGGCCGGTTCTGCGATGCCGGTGTTCGAAGGCGCCCTGGACCGGGCGGTGACGCTGGCCGCCGCCATGGACTCTCGCGGGTACGGCAGGACGGGCTACCTGCCGACAGCCGTGCGCCGTACCACCATCGGATTGGTGATCGGCGGCTTGATCGGCGTGTGCATGGGGCTATTCGGCGTGCTGAGCTCCGGGACGACTGGGCGCCTCGGCATTCCGGTACTACTGATAGGCATCGCGGCGGCCGTCGCCGGACTGTGGCTCGGCGGCCGGCGGTCCATCCGAACCCGCTATCGGCCCGACCCGTGGGCCATGCCGGAATGGCTGGTCAGTGCCACCGGACTGGTCGCCGCCGCATCGGTGATCTACGCCGGAGCCATCGACCCGGCAGCAGTGGCGATGTCGGTGACACCGCTGCTGTGGCCGGCCCTGCCGCCGATCGCTTTTGTCGGAATCCTGTTGGCAGCACTGCCGGCGATCCTCGCACCGCCACTGCCGACACCCGCAACTGCCCACAACAAGCCGCTGGCAACCGCCGGTCTGTATCCGGCCAAGGCGATGATGCCGTCGTGATCACGTTTGAAGATGTGTCGGTCACCTACGTCGGTTGCGAGCAGCCCGCGGTCCACGACGTGAACCTGCGCATCCTGGAAGGCGAGCTCGCCCTGATGATCGGGCGCACCGGGTGCGGCAAGTCGACGCTGCTGCGCGCCGTCAACGGACTGGTTCCTCACTTCACCGGCGGTCTGCTGGAGGGCCGGGTCACCGTCGATGGCCGTGACACCCGAACCAACCCGCCGCGCGAGCTTGCCGATGTCGTCGGCATGGTCGCGCAGGATCCGATGAGTGGCTTCGTGACAGACACGGTCGAGGAGGAACTCGCCTACGGTATGGAATCCTTGGGCTTCGCACCCCAGGTCATGCGCCGACGAGTTGAGGAAACCCTGGATCTACTCGGACTGGCAGATCTGCGTAACCGGCCACTGCTGTCGCTGTCCGGCGGGCAACGGCAGCGCACCGCGATCGGATCGGTGCTCACCACCAACCCCGCAGTGCTGGTGCTGGATGAACCGACCAGCGCCCTGGACCCCGGAGCAGCTGAAGAGGTGCTGGCCGCGATACAGCGTCTGGTGTTCGACCTGGGACTGACCGTACTGATGGCCGAGCACCGACTGGAGCGTGTTGTGCAGTACGCGGACCGAATCGTGGTCGTGGAGTCCGACGGCTCGGTTCGTTCCGGAGCGCCCGAGGTGATGCTCACCGACTCGCCCGTGTTTCCGCCGGTCATCGAACTCGGCCGCCGCATGCACTGGTCGCCGCTGCCGCTGTCGGTGCGCGACGCGCGGAGAGCGGCGGCGCCATGGCGGGCACAGCTGAGCCTGCACGGATCAGCGCCCGTGCCCCCGGCCGCGACCGCGCCGATGGGCGAGGTGGTGGCCCGGACCGAGCACCTGAGCATGCGGTACGGCAACTTCACCGCCATCGCCGACCTGTCGCTGGAGTTTCGTCGAGGTGAGATCATCGCGCTGATGGGCCGCAATGGCGCCGGAAAGTCGACTCTGTTGAACGCAATGGTGGGCGTGCGCCAGGCAGACGGAGGAACAGTCGCGGTCGGGGCTGATCTGGCAAACCCGTTCGGGATGCATGGCCGCGACCTGCTGACACGAGTGGGCCTCGTTCCGCAGGAGGCCGGCGACCTGCTCTACGCGCAGACCGTCGCCGACGAATGCGCCGACGCCGACACCGATTCGGATGCTCCCCGCGGCACCGCCCGCAGACTGCTCGAACGATTCGCGCCCGACATCAACGATCACACGCATCCTCGCGACCTGTCCGAGGGCCAGCGCCTTGCCCTGGTGCTGGCAGTGGTGCTATCGGCGCGGCCTGCACTGGTTCTGCTCGACGAGCCGACAAGGGGCCTGGACTACCCTGGCAAGGCCAGCTTCGCCGCAGTATTGAAAGACCTCGCAGCAGCCGGACATGCCATCGTGATGGCAACTCACGATGTGGAACTGGTCGCGACTACCGCCAGCCGCGTCGTGATCATCGCTGACGGAGAAGTGGTTGCCGACGGCCCGACCGAAGCGGTCGTGGTGTCCTCGCCGATGTTCGCCCCACAGGTTGCCAAGGTGATGCGCCCAACCGAGATGCTCACCGTGACGCAGGCCGTGGCCGCAATGACAGGAGTCGAACAACCGTGACTTCGACAACTCGACCGCAACCAGCGACCAGGCCTGGAACAAGCTGGCGGATCAACGGCGTCAAGGTAGGCAAGCGGACCAAAGCCGTGCTCATCCTGGTGACCATAGTTGGTGTAATCGCCTTCGGCTGGCCGCTCATCGCCGACCCCAATAGCATGGCGGTGGCGCACAGCCAGGACGCACCGTGGCTTTTCGCGGTGATGCTGCCGTTCATCCTTGCCGTCGTGCTGGCCCAGGTAGCCGACGGTGGGTTGGACGCCAAGGGCATCGCAATGCTCGGGGTACTGGCGGCCGTCGGCACGGCGTTGCGACCGCTGGGAACCGGCATCGCCGGGTTCGAACCCGTGTTCATCGTGCTCGCCTTAGGCGGCCGGGCACTGGGCAGCGGGTTCGGCTTCGCACTGGGCACCATCACAATGTTCAGCTCGGCAGCTTTGACCGGCGGCGTCGGACCCTGGCTGCCGTTTCAAATGCTGGCCGCCGGATGGTACGGATTCGGGGCTGGTGCGCTACCGGCCCGAGTCCGGGGCCGCGCCGAAATCCTCATGGTGGCGAGCTATTCAGCCGTTGCCGCACTGCTGTACGGGCTGTTGCTGAACTTGTCGTTCTGGCCGTGGGCGGTGGGCGCCGGGTCGCAGATCTCCTACCTCCCGGGAGCAGCGGTCAGCGAGAACCTGCACCGCTGGATCATGTTCGACATCACCACATCTTTGGGATTCGACGTCCCCCGGGCGATCATCACCTTCGTCCTGATCATGGTGCTCGGCCGACCGGTGCTCTACGCGCTGCGCCGAGCCACCCGACGGGCGGCCTTCGGAGCGGTCGGGGAGTTCAGGTCAGCCCCAGCCCAGGCCTCGCTGATCCCGACCCAGCAGACGTCACCGAATCTGAGTCTGATCGAGCGACATCAGTAGGCTCAGGCAACCCGTTGCTCTCACCGATCGTCCAGTCCGGAGCAGATATGAACCCGCTAGCTGACCGTCTACTGCCCAGCGAGCTCGGCGATCTCGCCGACATCGCCCGATGGCGGGCCCGGACAAGGCCGGCGGGGGACCCGGGTCCCACCGTGGTCCTCTCCGCGACCTCCGACGAAGCCGCCATCGCGGCGGCGGCCGTGTGCGCAGTCAACCTGGGCAAAGACGCCAGCAGCCTCACGCCGCCGAACCTGGGCAGCGACGGCCGCATCCAGTACGACCGCTGGATGACCGAATGCGCCAGCATCCGTGATCAGATCCTGGCCATCCGCCAAAGCAGCTCCGATCCGGAGGAGATGCTCGCCGACCTGCCGGCACCGTTGGTGGCCTGTGCGCAGGCGATCGCCGAACTGCCCGTGAATCAGACCCCGGCCCTGCTCGACGGGCCCACCCCCGCCGCTGCCGTGCTGCTGGCCTATCTGCTGGACCCGGAGGTACTCGAATGGGTACGCCCGCTGCAACCGGGGGCCGGCCCGACCGAACGGGCGATTTGGGACTATCTACGCATCACGCCGATCCTGCCCTATGTGACCGGAATCAACGACGGATCCCTCGGGCCTCTGGCAGACGTGGTGATGGACACCGCCGTTGCCCAGGCGACACAGATGAGCGCAGCTACAAGGGCGCCTTAGACGCGTGGGTTTGCATTCACAAAGGGAACAGGGACAACCTCAGCGCGACGTGGCCGACCTCTGACATCAATCTCGACAATGTCACCGAGCTGCACCTGCGAACTCAGCATCGCCAGGGCGATCCCGAGCCGCAAGGTGGGTGAGAAAGTGCCGCTGGTGACGACACCGGGCGGCTGTCCCGCTTCCGTCCGGACGGCCATGCCCGGGCGAGGAACCGCCCGGTCCACACAACGCAGACCGCGTGACCGCCGATCCGGTCCGAGCGTACGCTGACGCACCAGCGGGTCCCGACCGATGAACGTCGGCTTGTCCCATCCGATGGCCCACGACAACCCTGCCTCGACCGGGCTGATGTCAGCCGACAGCTCATGCCCGTACAGGGGATAGCCCATCTCAGTACGAAGCGTGTCCCGCGCCCCGAGACCGCAGGGTGCTCCGCCACGCGACCTGCACGCCTCTGCCGCCATCGACCAGAACCGAGCGGCGTTCTCGACGGGCACCAACGCCTCATAGCCGTGCTCGCCGGTGTATCCGGTTCTGGCAACGGTCACCTGTCCAAACACCGTTGCGACGTCCACGAACGTCAGGTAGTCGTGCCCCGCGGGTAGACCAAGATCACCCATGACTGCGGCCGAGTTCGGCCCTTGGACAGCGATGATGGCGGTATCGCGACTCAGATCCGTCAGGGACACTTGGGATGCCTCAACGATGGGACCGATCGTCGCCATCACCAATTCCGCGTTCCCGGCGTTGGCCACCACGAACAGGTCCTCGTCGGAGCGCACGTACACCAGCAGGTCGTCGACGACTCCCCCGCGACTGTCGCACAGGAGGCTGTATTGCGCACCGTGGGGCCCGATCCGCTGCAAGTCGTTGGTCAAAACCCCGTTGAGCACATCTCGTGCTGCCGGACCGCGTAACGCGAAGGCGCCCATGTGGGAGACGTCGAACACACCGACGTGGTTTCGGACCGCATCATGTTCGGCGAGGACTCCCCCGCCAGCGTACTCAAGCGGCATCGACCACCCCCCGAACTCTCCGAACTTGGCGCCCAGAGCACAGTGCTGGTCAAAGAGCGGTCCGATTCGACCCACGGATTCTGCTGGCTGCTCCACCGGTCGACCGTACCGGCAATGTTCCTACTCGATTGAACTAACCCTGCGGTAGTTCACGGCTAGAGTCTGAGCCACACAGTAACCAGGCACCCATGGAGGCCACGTCGTGACTGACGTTCGATTGACCGCAGCGTCTGCTGCCGGACCCAACGTGGATGCACTGGTCATCGGAATCGGGGCCGACCCACATGATGGATCAAAGATCGACATCCCAGCATCCGGCGAACTGCGGCCCGCTACCCGCCGACGGATTCTGCAGGCACTTGAACGACTCGGTGCCAAAGGAACCGCGGAAGAGGTCACCCGGCTGCCCGGAATTGAGGGTCTGAGCGCACCTTTGGTAATCGCAGTCGGCATCGGCACCAGCACGGAACTGTTCACGCCGGAACAGCTGCGGCGGGCCGCGGGTGCGGCCACCTTGTCTCTTACCCGGTCCAAGCGTGTGGGCATCATCATGCCGGCTACCACCCCTGCCTCGATCGCGGCGATCGCCCAGGGCGCGCTCCTGGGTTCCTACCGCTTCACCGCGTTCAAGGGGATCGGCACGACTGAGGTCGCCACCGCGATCAAATCAATCACCGTGGTCACCGACTTGAATCGGGATCGGCATGCGCGTGAAGCCCTCAAGCGCGCTGTCATCGTGGCGAACGAAGTCATGCTGGCGCGGGATCTGGTCAACACCCCCCCGTCAGCCCTGCACCCGCAGGAACTCGCGGTCGCAGCAGTGCAGGCCGTTGCCGAGCTGGGCGTGAGCACCGAGGTGCTCACCGAAATCGAGCTGCTGGCCGGGCACTACGGCGGAATCATCGGTGTCGGCCAGGGGTCAGCGAACCCGCCGCGGCTGGTCCGGCTGCAATACTCACCTGCTCGCTCGAAAATCCACGTCGCACTGGTGGGCAAGGGCATCACCTTCGACTCCGGTGGCCTTTCGATCAAGACAGGCCCCGGGATGATCACGATGAAGTCGGACATGGGCGGCGCCGCCGCCGTCATCGCGGCGACCGCGGCAATCGCCAGGCTGGGGATTCCCGCGACGATCACCACCTACGCCGCCTGCGCCGAGAACATGCCCAGCGGAACCGCCCAGCGACCCGGCGATGTGATCACAACCTATAGCGGCAAGACGGTCGAGGTCCTGAACACTGACGCCGAAGGCCGGCTGGTGCTCGCCGACGCTCTGTCACGGGCCGCCCAGGATGAACCTGACGTGATCATCGACGTCGCCACGCTGACCGGAGCTCAGACCGTCGCTCTGGGCACCCGGGTGTCCGCGGTGATGTCCAACAGCGACGAGTTACGCGACGATGTGATTCGAGCCGCTGAGATCAGCGGCGAGCAGTTCTGGCCGATGCCCCTGCCCAAGGAGCTGCGCGCCTCGTTGGACTCGCCCATCGCGGACCTGGCCAACATCGGCGAAAGGCTCGGCGGCATGCTTACCGCCGGTCTGTTCCTGCAGGAGTTCATCGAGCACGACACACCGTGGGCCCACCTGGACATCGCCGGTCCGGCGTTCAATGAGGGCAAGGCACACGATTACACACCGCTGGGCGGCACCGGAGTCGCTGTCCGCACACTCGTGCAGCTGGTCCGGGACCTCACGGACGCCAGCACCAAGTAGAACGCCGACAGGTCAAACACCGAAACAAACAAGACGCCCGATCACCAGCAGGAGTTGCACATGAAGACAGCAACCAGTGACATCGTCATCCTCGGGGGTGGCAGCGGTGGGTACGCCTGCGCTCTTCGCGCCGCCGAGCTCGGCCTGCGCGTGACGCTGATCGAGCAGGCGGAGCTGGGCGGGACCTGTCTTCATCGCGGCTGCATTCCCACCAAGGCACTGCTGCACAGCGCCGAGATCGCTGACGCGGCACGCAACAGTGCCAAGTTCGGCGTCCGGACAACCTTGGAAGGCATCGATATCGATGCCGTGCTGCAGTACAAGAACACTGTGGTCGCCAGGTTGTACAAGGGGCTCAAGGGGCTGGTGCAGTCCTCGTCCATCAACTACGTCGCGGGCCGAGGCGTGCTGGCCGACACCGGGACCGTGGTGGTCGGAACCGACGAGTACCGCGGTTCTCATCTCGTTCTGGCGACCGGTTCGTATCCTCGCACCCTGCCCGGGCTGGACATCGGAGATCGGATTTTGACCAGCGACCAGGCGTTGTCGCTGCCACGAATCCCGCGCACGGTGATCGTCCTCGGAGGCGGAGTCATCGGTGTGGAGTTCGCCAGCATCTGGCGTTCATTCGGGGCCGAGGTCACGATCATCGAGGCGTTGCCCCGACTGATCGCTGCGGAAGACCCTGCCAGCTCGAAGGCACTCGAACGGGCGTTCCGCAAGCGGGGCATCAAGTCCCTGACCGGTGTGCCGTTCGCACGCGCCAGCCAGGACGCCGAGGCAGTCCACGTCACCACTGAAGACGGCCGAACCCTGGACGCCGACGTGCTGCTGGTGGCTGTCGGCCGCGGTCCGCGCACCGAGGGCATGGGTTTTGAGGAGGCCGGCATCGCCATGGATCGGGGATACGTGCTGACCGATCCGCGTCTGGCAACTACCGCCGCCGGAGTCTTCGCGGTGGGAGACATCGTTCCGGGGCTGCAGCTGGCCCACCGCGGCTTCGCTCAGGGGATCTTCGTGGCAGAGGAGATCGGCGGCTGTAATCCGCGGACCATCGACGAAGATGCGATCCCGCGAGTGACCTACAGCGAGCCCGAGGTGGCCTCGGTCGGCCTCAACGAAGCCGTCGCGGCACAGCGCCATGGTGCCGACCAGATCGTCACCTACGAATACAACTTGGCAGGAAATGGCAAGAGCCAGATCCTGGGCACCGCCGGATTCGTCAAGCTCATCCAGGTCAAGGACGGACCGATCGTCGGCGTCCACATGGTGGGTGCCCGCGTCGGCGAACTCGTGAGCGAGGCACAGCTCATCGTCGGCTGGCAGGCTGACCCAGATGACGTCGCACCCCTAATCCATGCTCACCCGACACAAGGCGAGGCGCTGGGCGAGGCCCACCTCGCACTGGCGGGCAAACCTCTGCACGCCCATTCCTAGGAGTCAGCACATGCCAGTCCCGATCACAATGCCGCAACTCGGAGAGAGTGTCACTGAGGGCACCGTCACCCGCTGGCTCAAAGACGTTGGCGACACGATCGCCCTCGACGAACCGCTGCTCGAAGTGAGCACGGACAAGGTCGACACCGAGATCCCATCCCCGGTTGCTGGGATTCTGCTGGAGATCAGGGCGGTCGAGGACGATGTCGTCCCGGTCGGGGGGGTGCTCGCCCTGATCGGCAGCGAAAGCGATGTTCCCACTTCGCCGAACCCCGCGCCGGAACCCGCCGTGCAGGTCTCCACGGCGCCGCCACGGACGCTGTCGTCGCTGCCGCCACCAGTCGGGGATCCGGTCGGATCGTGGGCTGATCCCACAGCGGACCCAGCGGCTCCGGAGCAGGCGGACTGGGGCGTCGACACCGTCGCAGTCCCACTGCCTGCCCTCGGCGAGAGCGTCACAGAAGGAACGGTGACCCGGTGGCTCAAACGTGTCGGCGAGTCGGTCGAGGTCGACGAGGCACTTGTTGAAATCAGCACTGACAAGGTCGACGCTGAGATCCCCTCACCGGCCGCCGGATTGTTGGCGCAGATCCTCGTTGCGGAGGGCGAGACCGCCGAAGTCGGAGCAAGCCTTGCCATCATCGCCACCGGTCCGGCAGCAGCCGGCCCGATCCCAACTGACGGTCCTTCCGAGTCTGCGCCGGTGCCGGTGCCGGCACCGGTTGCGGTGATGGCGCCGTCCAGCCCGACCAACGACTTGGTCGAGGCGCAATCGCAGGCTGAGCCGGTCTACGCGAGCCCGATTGTTCGCAAGCTCGCCAGGGAACACGGGATCGACGTGACCACTGTCTCACCCACCGGGACCAGCGACCGTGTCACGAAAGACGACGTGTTGGCGGTGGTGAAGGCACAAGAACCTGTCGCCGCCACGCCTACCCCAACGGCCGCGCCCACACCCACACCGATGCCTACACCGACGCCCACGCCCCCACCTACACCGGCGGCCACACCCACACCGACGCCCACACCCCCACCGATGCCGTCGGGCACTACCCGCGAGCACACCCAACCCCTGTCGCGTCTGCGCCGAGTCATCGCCGAACGGATGGTCGAGTCGCTGCAGACCTCGGCGCAACTGACCAGCGTGGTGGAGATCGACGTCACCAGGATCGCTTCGCTGAGAGCCCGGACGAAGGCTGCGTTCAAGGAACGGGAGGGAGTTGGCCTGTCATTCCTACCGTTCTTCGCAAGAGCCGCGGTGGAGGCTTTGAAGGCATACCCGGTTGTCAATTCCTCAGTCGACATGGCGAACTCGACCGTCACCTACCACGACAGCGCCCATCTAGCAATCGCCGTAGACACGCCGCGTGGACTGCTCGCTCCGGTCATCAGGGACGCCGACGATCTGACCCTGGCTGGTCTCGCCAGGCGAATCGCCGACCTGGCCGAGCGGACAAGGACCAATTCGATCAGTCCTGACGATCTGGTTGGCGGCACCTTCACCCTGACCAATACCGGCAGCCGTGGATCCCTGTTCGACACACCGATCATCAACCAGCCGCAGGTCGCGATTTTGGCGACGGGCGCAGTGGTCAAGCGTCCCGTGGTAATGACTGGACCGGCAGGGGACGACGTGCTGGCAATCAGATCAATGGTGTACTTCGCACTGACCTACGACCATCGCGTCGTCGATGGGGCCGATGCCGCTCGCTTCCTGATGGCGGTCAAGAACCGGCTTGAGAGCGGCGAGTTCGACTCTGAGTTGGGCCTGTAGTTCGATGCGAGTAGCGATCACCGGCTCATCCGGGCTGATCGGCAGAGCCCTCACGGCGAACCTGATCGCCGATGGTCACGAGGTGCTGCGGCTGGTACGCCGCACTCCGGCAGGTCCAGACGAAGTGCAGTGGGATCCGACGACAGGTTCCCTCGACCCGGGCGCACTTGAAGGAGTCGGCGCCATCGTGAACCTTGCCGGAGCCGGAGTCGGAGATCATCGTTGGACCCCGGCCTACAAGGCAGAGATCCTCGACTCGCGCGTGAACAGCACCCGCACCATCGCGCGAGCCGCCGCCGAAATGGCCATCCGACCCTCGGTGCTAGTCAGTGCCTCGGCCATCGGTTTCTACGGCGACCGGGGCGACGCCCCGGTGGATGAAACGTCAAGCGTCGGCGAGGGCTTCCTGGCCAATGTCTGCGTCCAATGGGAAGCCGCCGCAGACCCCGCTCGCGAGGCGGGGATTCGGGTGGCTCATCCCCGCACAGGTCTGGTGGTCAGCCGGCACGGCGGCGCCTGGGAGAAATTGATCAAGCTGTTCAAGCTCGGTGTCGGCGGACGAATGGGCTCGGGCAACCAGTACTGGTCGTTCATCTCGATGCGCGATGAGATCAGGGCATTGAGGTTCCTGATCGACAACCCGCAACTGAGCGGTGCAGTCAACTTGACCGCACCGGAGCCGGTAACCAACCGGCAGGCGGTCAGGGATCTCGCTGACACGCTGCACCGTCCCGCGGCGCTCCCGGTGCCATCGTTTGCCCTCAAGCTAGCCTTGGGCGAGTTCTCAACCGAGGTCCTCGGCAGTGGCCGAGTGCTCCCCCGGGTGTTGGAACAAGCAGACTTCCGTTGGCAGGATCCGACAATGAGCGAAGCGGTCAGATCCGCCCTCGCCGAGTAGAGTCCCGCCTGCGCCCCCAACGTCACGTCGGCGCTGCCGCGACGGTGGCTACCCGCCACCCCGAGCCGGACTTGGTGAGTTCGATGATCCAGATCTGTTGCGCGCGCGCCGGACGGGACTGCAAGACTTTGCCGTCGGATACCGCAACAATTTGATAGGCATCTCGCTTGTCACTGACCGCCAGCTTGGCGTCGTTGTCCGTCGCCGTGACTATCGACAACGAGACGATGGTGTTCCGCAACCCCCGGGTCTTGGCTCGCATGGCAACCAGATCGTTCATCAATTCTCGATCTCTGACCTCAGCCGCGCTGCCCGGAACGTAGACGGCCGTGAGCCTGTCTGGCGATCCTTCCGAGAATGCCTGCGCGCGCTGCGCGTCCAGTGAGGCCAATACGGACTGCCAATCGGCGGGACCTGTCTGGCTTGGCTGCGCTGGTTCCGGTGTGGGCAGAGCCTGATCCTGCGGCGTCGCAACTACCGGTTGGGGATGGACTGCGGGCACCAGGAACGCACCGATCGCGACGAGCAGGACACCACAGGCCGCCGCCAACCGCCAACTGCACCACGATGGCCTCGGGGAGAACCGCGCTGTCAGCCGGGACACCCAGGAAGGCCGGGAAGTGCTGGAAAGCCAGCGCGACGACTGAGGTCGAGTCGCTGAATCCGGCGAATGAGACGTCTGTCTGTGGGTTCGAACTGCCTGTGGCGATTGCCTGGCCCGCTCAGACGTAGTGTCGGAATCAACCTGGACGGCTGGCGACTCGGGCACCGGCGTGGATTCATCGGTCCGATCGTCCATGGTGACGAATCGAAGGAACTCGGTCGCCGCCTGCGCCGCGCTGTCCGGCTGCTCACCCATCACGAATCTGGCAAACGACGCCGGCACCGGAGCATCACGAATCAGATCGCCCGCAAGGGCCATCAGCACCGCCACGTCGGAGCTACTGGTCGCCCCGCCGACCACCTCCGACTCCCACGGCAACAGTTCGACCGCGCCGAGCGGATACACCAGGATGTGCATCGGGTCCAGACCGCCCTGCACCCTTCCAGCCTGGTGTTCGGACGCCAGGGCAGTCGCGATGGCAGCGCACAATCGGGCAGCGCCAGCGGCACTGAAATGTCGGCCCGCAGCCAGAATGGCATGCAGTGTCTGGGGTGTTGTCGGTCGGGATGATGGAGCCATGGGTCAATCCTGCTCGACCGGAGTCAGTCGCCGCTGCGCTCATCCACAGGACCGGTGAGCACACCGGACTGCCTCACCCACCTGACAAGGTTGAGTCAAGGTAGGCGACGACTGCGGCAGTGACCGGTCCGCTGCCAAGGTAGGTGGCCGGGTCGTGGTAGTTCTCGGGTCCGGCAAACCCGACCCCGGCGTTGATGTACGCATCGACCGCCTCCGGGAATCGCCGAGACAGCCCCCGCCGCCAGGTTATGAAGTCCCGAAGGTTCACCACGTTCAGCCAGCAGCCAACCCGGTCGTAAGGAAACGACCCGCTGCCTTCCCACCGTCCGCCCCATGTTGAGTCAACCCCGATTGGGCTGCCGAAGCTGATAAACATCCCGGTCTTCACGTCCCGCGCGTGCAGTGCATCGAGCGCAACGACGGAACCCAGGCTGTGCGCAAGCAGAATCACATCGTCATCGATGCGCCCCAGTCGTCCGCTCACCCGATCCAGAACCTGCGCCTGGACCGATCGATTGTGACGGTAGTGTCCAGCTTGACGCATATCCCACAGCGGGAACCGAACCATCATCTCGCCGGACAGGAAGCACGGCCAGCGCACGCCAGGCGGGCCAGCCGAATCCGAGCAGTCCTGCAGCGCCTCGCAGAGCCGGTCACGACGGCGGCGAAATGCCTGCATCTGGCCGATGAGTACCGCAGGATCAGAGGTCACAACCCCCTGGCTAGCGCCGAGCCTGACTGGGTCGCTGGCACCCTGTCTGTGCACCAGGCCTCGATGATCCATCAGCTCGTCGAAGTTAATGGCGACGGTGTCGAAGCTGCCAGCAAGATCCGGTCGAACGGCAGCCACCGCGGAGCGCAGACTCGCATCCCAGCCTCGCCCATTCCAGGCAGGGGCGGAGCCGCCGACTCCGTGCAGATAGACAACCGTTGTCACTGCCCTATTGTTGCGGTGATGTCAAGCGCCAGGCATCGCGCCGTACCGTAGAGCCATGACGGAGAGCGATCTGCGAGATTCTCCACCACCGTTGCTGGTCATCGAACGAGTCGGTCTGGGGAGCGCTTTTGTGCCCTACCGGACTGCCTGGGATCTGCAGCGGGACATCCACGCCGAAGTTGTTGCCGGATCACGACCGCAGACGGCCCTGCTGCTTGAGCACGCGCCAGTCTTCACTGCTGGCCGCAGAACCTCCCCGAGCGACCTGCCCACCGACGCCAGCACGGTCATTGAGGTCGATCGGGGCGGGCGCATCACCTGGCACGGGCCCGGGCAGTTGGTCTGCTATCCCATCGTGGCCCTTCCGCAGCCTTTCGACGTTGTTGCGCACGTGCGACGTTTGGAGGAGGTCGCGATCAGAACCTGCCGGGACTTCGGTATCGAGACCACCCGAGTGCCCGGCCGATCGGGCGTGTGGTGCTCGCCGCCGGAGAACAGCGACCGCAAGATTGCGGCCGTGGGGATCCGGGTTGCCCGAGGAGTGACCATGCACGGCATCGCCCTGAACGTCACCTGCGACCTGGATTGGGCGCAGCGAATCGTCCCCTGCGGAATCACTGACGCCCAAGTGACGTCCATGACGGCCGAACTGAGCATGCCCGTGGAGTTGCTCGCAGTCGCGGACGTATTCGAGCAACACCTGCGAGCGGTACTGGAACCGACGCTTAGCCTGGTCAGGCCCAGATCCCTGGCCTAGGCTGGCCCAATGACCGCGCCGGGTACGCCAGCTGACTCCCTTACCGCTCCGGCCGGGCGAAAACTCCTGCGCATCGAGGAACGAAACGCCGCTACCGGCATCGAGCGCAAGCCACCGTGGATTCGTGCAACGTTTCGCAACGGGCCGAACCATGCCGATCTGCGCAGACGAGTGGAGCAGGCGGGATTGCACACGGTGTGCCAGGAAGCCGGCTGCCCGAACATCAGCGAGTGCTGGGAGGACCGCGAGGCGACATTCCTCATCGGCGGCGAGACCTGCTCGCGGCGCTGTGACTTCTGCCAGATCGACACCGGACGCCCGCAGCCCGAGGACCGGGATGAACCCGCCCGAGTCGCCGACGCGGTAGCCGCAATGGGTCTGCGGTACTCCACTGTCACTGGCGTCGCCCGCGACGATCTGGCCGACGGCGGCGCCTGGCTCTACGCCCAGACCGCCCGGGCAATCCACGATCGGGTACCCGGATGCGGGGTCGAGCTGCTAATCCCGGACTTCAACGGCAGGTCCGAGCCGCTGACCGAGGTGTTCGACAGCCGTCCTGAGGTGCTGGCCCACAACCTGGAAACAGTCCCGCGGCTACTGCGCCGAGTCCGTCCGGCTTTCGACTACCAGCGTTCGCTGTCGGTCCTGAGTACGGCCCGATCTGTTGGCCTGATCACCAAATCCAACCTGATTCTGGGCCTGGGAGAAGAACGTGCCGAGATCGAACAGACACTCGCAGACCTGGTTCGGGCCGGATGCCAACTGGTAACCATCACCCAATACCTGCGTCCCTCACCCAGGCACTACCCGGTGGATCGCTGGGTCGAGCCGAGCGAGTTCGACGATCTTGCACGGGTAGCTCTGGATCTGGGCTTCGTCTCCGTCATGAGTGGGCCACTAGTTCGGTCGTCCTACCGAGCCGGACGAATGTTTGCCGACGCGGTCGGGCAACTATCAAGCTCCGATGACATACGCTTGAGTCATGGCACGTAAGGACGGCAAGCCCGGCCGGATCAAACAAATCCGGGAAACATACACGCAGACAGCCAAGAGCGACCCGAAGATCGGCCTGATTCTGGCTGGAGTCTTCTTCGGTCTGTGGATCGTCGTGTCCTTGATCGGTTTCCTGCTCACGCAGTCGCCGGTCTTCGGCCCACTCTTCGGCTTCATGATCGCTCTGCTGAGCACGGTGATCGTTTTCGGCAAACGCGCCGAACGAGCCGCCTACGCCCAGATCGACGGCCAGCCAGGAGCAGCCGCGGCGGTGCTGAAATCACTCAAGGCTCCCTGGTCGGTGACCCCGGCAGTGGCCGCCACCCGAAACCAGGACTTCGTGCACAGAGTGGTGGGTCGCTCAGGCGTAATCCTGGTGTCTGAGGGACCGTCCAACAGGGTGCGACAAATGCTGACCAACGAGAAGAAGCGCACCCAGCGATTCGTGCCAGACGTGCAGATCACTGAGCTCCAGAGCGGCAACGACGAGGGCCAGATCCCCATCCGCAAGCTCAACCGAGCCATCACGAAGCAGAAGAAGATCCTCAAGCCGCCACAGGTGAACGAAATCCGCAAACGACTTGAGGCGCTAGCGAACCAACCGGTCTCGGCCCCGAAAGGACCGATGCCCAAGAGTGTTCGGGCGGCTCGGATCCAGCGCAACTAGACCCCGAACGACGCTCACGTAACACCGACGCAATAATCAGGACACGGGGCCGTCACAGCCCCAGCCTAGGCTTAAACTATACGCGGTCCGTGCCGCGCAAGGATCGACGTTCAACCGGCCCACCGGTCACGCGTCACACGTCAATCGCACCGCCGACAGGGGTAGGTCCCCTGCGGTCTTCAGGAGGGTGAATGTCCACACACTTGGGGTTCAAGAACGCCGAGGATGTCATGAAGTTCATCAAGGACGAGAAGATCGTCTTTGTTGATGTTCGCTTCTGCGACCTCCCCGGCATCATGCAGCACTTCAACGTGCCTGCCGCTTCGGTCGACAAGTCACTGTTCGAAGACGGGCAGATGTTCGATGGCTCGTCCATCCGCGGTTTCCAGGCAATCCACGAGTCAGACATGAAGCTGATTCCCGATGTCACCAGCGCGTATGTCGATCCATTCCGCACCGAGAAGACGCTCATCATGAACTTCTCGATCCGCGATCCGTTTACAGACGAGCCCTACAGCCGCGACCCGCGTCAGGTCGCCGCGAAAGCTGAGGCCTACCTGCGATCGACGGGAATCGCCGACACTGCCTACTTCGGGGCCGAAGCCGAGTTCTACGTGTTCGACGATGTTCGCTTCGAGACCAAGCAGAACGCCGGCTACTACTTCATCGATTCAATCGAGGGCGCCTGGAACTCGGGCCGCGTCGAAGAGGGCGGCAACCTGGGCTACAAGACGGGCTACAAGGGTGGCTACTTCCCGGTTCCGCCGGTAGATCACTACGCGGACCTTCGTGACCAGATGTCGCTGGAACTCATCGCGGCCGGGCTGGTAATCGAGCGCGCCCACCACGAGGTCGGCACTGGCGGCCAGGCCGAGATCAACTACAGGTTCGACACGCTGCAGCAGTCCGCAGACGACGTGATGAAGTTCAAGTACATCATCAAGAACGTCGCCTGGCGCAACGGAAAGTCGGCAACCTTCATGCCGAAGCCGCTGTTCGGCGACAACGGTTCCGGAATGCACAGCCACCAGTCGCTGTGGAAGGACGGCAAGCCGCTGTTCTACGACGAGCTCGGGTACGCCGGCCTTTCCGACATCGCCCGCTGGTACATCGGCGGTCTGCTCAAGCACGCTGCTTCACTACTGGCATTCACCAACCCGACGGTGAACTCGTTCCACCGACTTGTTCCGGGCTTCGAGGCACCGGTGAACCTGGTCTACTCCCAGCGCAACCGCTCGGCCTGTATCCGCATCCCGATCACCGGCAGCAACCCCAAGGCCAAGCGCATCGAGTTCCGTGTTCCCGACCCGTCGAGCAACCCGTACCTGGCGTTCTCGGCAATGCTGATGGCCGGACTGGACGGCATCAAGAACAAGGTCGAGCCACCGGCACCGATCGACAAGGACCTCTACGAGTTGCCACCGGACGAGGCCGCCTCGATCCCGACCGTGCCCGACTCGCTCGCCGGAGCCTTGGAAGCCCTCGAAGCTGACCACGACTACCTCACCGAGGGCAACGTGTTCACCCCGGATCTGATCGAGACCTGGCTGAACTACAAGCGCACCAAGGAGATCGATCCGATCCGCCTGCGTCCGCATCCCCACGAGTTCGAGCTCTATTACGACATCTAGAACTCGGCTTATCAGGACTGGCAATGTTCTTGGACAGCCCCTCAGGCACTCGCCTGAGGGGCTGTCCTCGTTGCGATTCGTGAGAAAGCGGGCTTCTTGCGTTGACGGCTGGTAGAGCGCCAGCTCTGACTGCTTGGTCTCAACCCATCCTGACACGCAGGGGATCCGCGGGCTAAAATGGGCGGAAGCCGCAAGTGGATCCGAATCCGATTTGGGGGTCGTGGTGAACCCGACTGCGATGCGCGCGATTCTGTTGATTTCTGTCATCACAACGGCGCTGCGGGTGTTCGGCACCATCGTTGGCGAGTACGGCGGATCGATGATTCTGGATTCCCTGGTCAGCGTTACCGCTGCAATCGCACTGCTGTTTGTTATCGCTGCCATGACACTGCAGCCATGGTGGGTCAAGGCCCTCGTGGCTTCCATCGTCATAAACGCTGTTTCCATCGTGTACCAGGTCGCGCTCGAGGCGATCGGCAGCGTCGACTATGCCTGGCCGACCGTTGCGTTGCTGCCGGACCTACTGCTGGTCTTTGTCCCTCCGGTCGTGGCGCTCATCCTGTACAAATCCAAGGGAGTGCAGCTACCACCGGCCGACTAGGGCGCGGGCTGGATTGCGTCGTGACCTGGGCCGGACGACTGCGGCGTCGCCGGACCCAGGCCCGATCGGTCAGCCTGGTTTCACTTCACTGTGACGTTGACCTTGTAGGCGGCCGCCTCCGGCTGGCCGGTCTTGGTGACGAAGACCTCTAGGGTCGCAGTTCCCTTGGACTCCGCCTTGCCGCCGGCGTTGAACTGGGGGTCCCCCGTGGTGACGGGCTGGGACACTGAAACGACAGCCTCATTACTGGTCGTGATCTTCGTTACGTTTGGGGTCGAGACGAAGAACTCCTCACCAACGGTCATCGTCACCGAGCCGCCAGCCTTGACCTCCGTCGGCGCAATCACCGAACCGGTTGAAGGGTTCGCGCTGCTGACAGTCGGGCTCGGCTTAGCGCTAGACGCGCTCGTCGAAGGACTGGCAGACGGGCTCGTTGAGGAACTGGAACAGGCCGCGGTGGCGCCAACTGCCAGAAGCGCCGCGCCCAGACACACTGATTTGATTAACACTGATTTGGTTGTCATGCTGCACATTATTCCCGCTGCTCATTGGCGGTAACCGTGTCGGCCCGCAAAGTTCTGTAGCATTCGGGTGATCAGTTCGTCAGGGCCAGGCCGCTGAACGAACGACTCGCCCGCCGAAGAAGCGGATCACTGAGAGACTCCCCCGCCTGCGCTGCCCATTAGAAGGACCTTGCATGATCGAAGCCCGCGGCCTTTCCAAGCGCTACGGCCCCAAGATCGCCGTTGATGGTCTGGACTTCACCATTCCCCCTGGGAGGGTCACCGGATTCCTCGGCCCCAACGGCGCTGGAAAGTCGACGACCATGCGCATGATCGTCGGTCTCGACAAGCCGACAGCGGGTTCGGTCACGGTCAATGGACGACGCTATCGTGATCACACGGCGCCGCTGCACGAGGTGGGAACACTGCTGGAGGCTAGGGCCATCCAGCCAGGGCGCACCGCATTCAACCACCTGCTGGCTCTCGCACAGACCAACGGAATCAGCCGCACCAGAGTCGAGGAGGTCATCGATCTCGTTGGCCTTCGCGACGTCGCGGGCAAACGGGTGGGCGGGTTCTCGTTGGGAATGGGCCAACGCCTCGGCATTGGGGTGGCCCTTCTCGGAGACCCTCAGGTGCTCGTCTTGGACGAACCCGTCAATGGTCTGGATCCCGAAGGAATCCTGTGGATCCGCAACTTGCTGACCTACCTCGCCTCCGAAGGCAAGACCGTGTTCGTGTCCTCCCATCTGATGTCGGAGATGTCGTTGACGGCGGAACACCTCATCGTCATCGGCCGAGGCAAGCTGATCGCCGACATGAGCGTGCGCGACTTCGTCGAGAGTTCGTCGCACAACTACATCCTCGTGCGGTCCCCGCAACTCAGGGAGCTCCAGAACGCGCTCCTGGAAGCGGGTGCCTCGGTCGCCGCAACGGCCGAAGGCGCGTTGGCAGTGACCGGAATGGCAATAGCTCAAGTCGGGGACACGGCGGGATCCCAGCGCATCACATTGCACGAATTGTCCTTGCACCAAGCATCGCTCGAGCAGGTCTTCATGGACCTGACTCAGGACTCGGTGGAGTTTCCCACCGCCGTACCAACGGCGGATGACGTGCGAGCGGAGTGAGCTGACAGTGGACACCACGAAGCAGTCCGGATTCCTGCTGCCCCCGGCGGGCGTGGCCGACTTGAAAGTCACCCAAGTGCGCGTCCTGCGTTCGGAGTGGACCAAACTGCGATCGCTTCGGTCCACCTACCTCACCCTGACTATCGCCATGGCACTTACTGTCGGGCTGGGCGCCCTGTTCTCATTCGGAACGCAATCGCGTTGGGCCAGAATGTCGGCACTCCAAAAGGCCGCCTTCGACCCGACGGCGACGAGCCTCAATGGCTTCTTCCTAACTCAACTGGCCATCGGAGTGCTCGGTGTACTGGTCTTCAGCGGTGAGTACCCCACCGCGATGATTCGGGCCACCTTCGCAGCAGTGCCCACACGGCTACCGGTCCTGTGGGCCAAACTGGCTGTCTTCGCAGCTGTGACGTTCGTGCTGATGACACTCACGTCCGTTGCCTCCTTCCTGGTCGGACAGGCGGTCCTGAGCAGCGAGAACCTCGGCACCACGCTCGGCGCTCCTTCTGTGCTGCGGGCCGTGATTGGCTGCGCCCTTTACCTGACGGTTGTGGCCATTCTGGGGGTTTCCCTCGGTGCAATCCTGCGCAGTAGCGCGGGCGGCATCGCAACGCTGGTCGGGCTGCTGCTCGTCGTTCCGATCCTGGCTCGCCTGCTGCCCAGCGACTGGGCCGATTCCATCAACAAGTACTTGCCTAGCAACGCGGGCCAAGCGATGCTCCGAGTCGTGCCAGAACCATCGAGCCTCGCGCCCTGGACCGGATTGGCACTGTTCGTCGGCTATGCGACAGTCGCAGTGGTCATTGCTGCCGTGCTCATCACCAGGCGCGACGCCTGAGCGACGTACGCGCTGGTACCTGGTTTCCCCGTTTCCGCGCTGGTTCTCGGGCGTGCCTTCCTCTATCGTTGACTGTGACGTTGTGGCCGGGTTTCCTTGATCGAAGTGGGCCACAACGTCACAGTCAACGACGGGGTGTGGGGGTTGTCCGCCGGGGTGGTGTGGGTTGTCCACACTGTTACCGCGTGTCGGGGCGGGGTGTCGGTGGGGTCGGGTAGAATAGTACACATGTTCGATCTTCCTTCGCCCGACCCGGGCACCCGCCC
>JBAXOQ010000035.1:0-21030 GCA_037133175.1 Actinomycetes bacterium | reverse complement strand
AGGCCGGTCAACGCCATGGCACCACCGAGGACCTGCAGTGGGACTCCGGCGGCCAGCCTGATCCGCAGCAACGACGCACCCTGTGGCGGCGAATGGCGCTGATCGGGCCGGCCGCCGGAGTCCCACTGCAGGTCCTCGGTGGTGCCATGGCGTTGACCGGCCTGGGCACGTCGGAGCCGCCCACGACAGTGGCCGCCCTCGGTACCGTGATCGTGTTCGCCACTGCACCAATCATGAGCGCCGGATTGCTTGGGCTGTTGGGCTGGGGTTTGGCAGCCTGGCCGGGTATGGCCTGCTTCGCAGCGATTCCCGGCCGAGCTTCGCTCAGCGTGTACATCGGTGAGTCCGTGCTGCTGTCGCTACTGTTCTGCGGCTACGGCCTCGGTTTCTTCGGCCAGTGGGGAGCTTTCCCGGTGGTTGTGTCAGGTGTCGCCGCCTGGGTCGTGCTCGCCTTGCTCGCCAAGGCATGGCTCAGCCACTTCGACCAGGGGCCGCTTGAGGTCCTCCTGGCCCGCTGGACCGGCAAGCGAGTCGCCAGCCCCGCCACGCATGCGGGCACGGTGAATGGTTTCGCGCCCTGAGGTGCGCAGGTTCAGTGAGTCACGCGGTCGACGGGTTACTGCAGTCGACGCGACGGCTCAGGGTTCGGCGGTCGCCGCGAGGGCGAGCTCCCGGACCTTGGCGAAGTCCTCGGGGCTGTAGACGCCGTTGACCCCGGAGATCGTGGCGAGCTTCATGCCGTGTTTGAGGCCGAGTCGGTAGATCTCCTTGACCTTCTCCCATTCGATGTTCCGACCCACGGTGAAGGTCTCGTAGCGTCCTTCAAGAGCCAGCACGACGGTCTCGGCCAGGCATGCATAGGCCACACCGGGTGGCAGGCCAATGTCCCTCATCTTTACGTCGCCGGGCAGCTCGATCTCGCCGGATTCCACCACCAGCACGTCGGGACGTTTGGCAACATCCTCGGCCGACAGGTCCAGCGGTCGGGCCACATCGGTGATGACGCACCCTGGCTTGACCTCCATGATGTCCAGGATTCGCTTGCCCGCCCCCGAGGTCGCGGTAACGATCAGGTCCATGTCCCCTAGGTGACCGTCGGGGGTGGCAGCGACCCGAATCTGAGCTCGGGGGTTATTGGCTTCGATGTCGTCCTTGAGCGCCAGCAGCTTGGCCGATTCCGGCGACACGAGCCACAGTTCGTCGCACGCGAGGGCGAGCAACCGGGCACACACCGAGCCGATAGCCCCGCTGGCACCAACCACCATCGCCTTGCCCTTGATTTCACCTTCGTCACCGAACTCGACGAGTTCCAACCGCAGCAGCGCCTCGTGGGCCGCCCAGAGTGCTCCGGACGCGCTGTAGCTGTTGCCCGTGGTGATCGGCAGCGGAGCCTTCTTGGCGACCGTGACGCCGGCATCGCCGACGACTTTGGTGAACGCGCCCAGTCCCATGATCTGTGCGCCGAGTTTCTTGGCCGTCTCGGCAGCGGCCAGCAGTTTCCCGTAGGTGAACTCCGGGCTGTGCGACATCAGTTCCTTCGGCGTGCCACCTACTGTGATGAGCCAGCCTTCTGCCTCCGCTCCGGTCGGCGACTTGATTCCGGTGACGTGGCTGTAGGTGAACGGAGGACTGTAGGCCATCAGCTTCTCAACACCGTCCATGACAAGCGGTGGGGAGTACTTCGCGATCGTTCCGAGCGGTTCAACAGTCTGGAAGAACTTCTGCGACAGCGGGTGGATGACGAAGGCGAACCGGCTCTTGCGCTTGGGTCCGCTCGGGTACAGCAGGCGGGGTTCGAGGCCGGCTGAGACGATCATGTCCAGCAGGTCGTCGTTGGTCAGGTGGCCCGAAGCGTTGGACGCGATGGACAGCATCATGGCTTCGAGCACAGCGGCCGACACGGTGACGTTGAATGGCTGGGGTGTGGTGTCGAGCACCATGTCGACTCCGCGACTGGCCAACTCGGCCAGGCGTTCGTCCGAGATTGCCGACGTGACGACAACCTTGCCCGCCAAGTCCTCGAGCCCGAATCCGGTCAGTTCCTCGTAGGTGGCGACCACCACGTCACAGTCTCGAGCGGCCCGGCGCGCCAGCGCGTGGCTCAGGCCTTGACCGGGTGCTTTGATTTGGGACTTCACCATGGGCGGAAGCAGGTGCAGGGGGAACAGCCCGACACCCGCGGCCAACCCAAGGACCGGGTTTGCATCCAGCTTCGCGGGCAAGTCCAGCCGCAGCAGCGGATCGGCGAACTCAAGGTTGTCGGTGTACTCGCGCAGGATACGGGTGGTTCGTGCGTGGTTCAGCCCGCCCAGCACGACAATCCGGGCGTTGTTGAAGAACCCCGGCATGTCGGCCTGGACATGTCGAATCGCCCATTCCTGCAGGACATCGCGCAGGGTGTGCCCATCGGCCACTGGCAGAGCCGCGGTGGCGCGCATGACTCTGCCGATGGCATCGAGTTCGCCGTCGTACAGGCCGGCGGCGCGAGCCTCACGGATCCCGGTGACCGCTATCGCGGAGGCGCGATCGGCCCACTCTCGGACGAGTTCCTCTGCTGCGCCGACGTCGCCGTCGGTGCCGATTCGCACGATCCGGAAGTCGTGCTCAAGGAACGTGACATTTTCGTCAAAGTCGCGATCCGATGATGCGAGGCTGACATTGACAATGGTGGCTGGTTTGTCCTGCGGCATGCTGACTCTTCCTGACGATGCGTTCGGTGTTGTCTTCGAATTGCTGGGCACTTGGGGATGCGGTTACGGGCTCGGTTGACTCAGACCATGGCAGACGAGTCGAATTCCGGGTGGTCGGTCATGTATTGCATCAAGCGCCCGGCGTAGCTCTCGAACTCCGGACACCTCAACGTGGTCTCTTCCAGATCGGCAACGGTGTTCGTCGTGGAGTAGGTGGTTCCGGACGCGAAGTAGTCCAGTCCTTCGGCCGGGATTCCGATGAGCCGTTCCACCCCGGGCACCGATTCAACCAGTCCCCGGGTGACGCCAAGCGGCAGCGGGACCCATACCACTCGCTTGCCCAGATGGGCGGCAAAGGCGGTGACGAGCTGGCGGGCGGTGGGCGGATTCGGGTCGGTCAGGGCGTACGTCTTGCCGACCGACTTGTCCATCACGGAGAGCTCATCCATCGCCTCGATGACGAAGTCGCGCGGCACGATCGACACCTTGACTTGATCAATATCGCCGACGGCTGGTACCAGGACCACGCCTAGTTGCCTGCGCATGAAGGTGGCCACGAAATAGGGGCCGTCATACTTCTGCGTTGCGCCGGTAGTGGAATCACCCACCACGATTCCGGGCCGATAAATAGTCGCTGGCAGGCCCCCCTCCATTGCTTCCCGGACCAGCAGTTCGGCTTCGAACTTGGTGGACTCGTAGTGGTTCAGGAAGGTCTGTCCGGCATTCAACTCGTCTTCTGTGAACTCGCCGTCATAGCGCCCACTCACGTAGCAGGTGCTGACGTACTGAAGTCTGTGCAGATCGGCACGCGAGCGGCAGAATCGCAGGATCTGCGCGGTCCCCCCGACGTTGACCTTCCGGGCCACCGATTCGGGAACGGTCAAGTCGTAGACCGCTGCAAGGTGCCAGACCTCCGTGACATCATCGAGGCGAGCGAGGTCGTCCGGACTGACCCCCAGGTCCTTGGCTGTGATGTCGCCGGTGATCAACTCGATTCGGCCGACGGTGTCCGGGTGGGCCGCCTCGATCTCGGCCAACCGAATCCGAGCCGTCGCTAGGTGCTGGGGCTGGACCAGGCAGATAGCCTGGACGCCGTCGCGGCGGGCCAGCAGGCGGGGGAGCAGGGCAGACCCGAGGAACCCCGGGAATCCGGTCATTAGCAGAGAAGTCACGCGATTCGCCTTCCAACGTCATCGGGTTGGATGCGATCCCACTCGGTCGAGGAAATCACTTCCGCTTCGGAGTCTCTGACACTAGCACTCGGGGCCGATCCGTCGCATCCCTCAGAAACCGCCGTTCCTATCCGGCAGGCGCCGCCGGGGTGACCAGCGGTGGTGTGTTGCAGTTGCTCACCGGCGCATCGCCAGCGAACCGCTGGTAGAACCACGATGTCGCCAGTGAGCCACCGATTTCACCCTCAAACAAGTGGGACATTATCGACTGATCGGTCCAGGAGTCGCGAAGTGGACCTAACCAGTCCACCTGCAGTGTCGACCCCGCGGCGCACCACTGCTTCTGCATCGCTGCGATTGAGTCCGCGAGGACGATGCCGTCATTGATGCTCTGGGTGACGAGCACCGGAACTGTTGCAGGCAGAGGTTTGGCGTTCTGTGCGGTAAGCGCCGCCGCCCACGCGGGGTCGTTCATCGGGTTCGCGGTGAATGCGCTCTTGCGTAGAAGCAGTTCAGGGCCGGAAGCCAAGGAGCCGGAGATGAGGCAGTCCTTGGCGATTCCCTGGTAGTCATTGATCCCGGTTTGTGTTGCAACCTGTGCTGGGTTCAACTGCGAGAAGGCGGCTGGGTACGAGATAAGGATTTCGGAGCCGATGACCCACTGCAGTTCTGAATTCCATAGCTGGTCCACCAGAGCGGTTAGGTTTCCAGCCGGGGCTGAACCGGCGACCCCAACCAAGTCCAGCTCGGGCGCGTACTTCGGGCCTACGGCACCCGCCCATAGGGAGGTGTGCCCCCCTTGCGAATGCCCGTACACGCCGTACTTCTTCGATGCCTGCGTTCCGGGGAAGTTGCGGGCCATTCGGACCGCGTTGATGGAGTCGATGGCCTCGTTCTGCCCGATCAAGTAGTACTCAGGGCCTTCGGTGCCGAGGCCGGCGTAGTCGGTTGCGGTGACGATCCAACCCTGGTCCAGCATTCCCTGCAGCCAGCCCAACAGCGACAATGGATTCTCCGACCGAGATGGCGCGCACTGATCACCCATGCCAACGGTCATGTGGGCCCAACTGACGATGTTGCGACCACCGGCCGGAGCCGGGGTGGTCGGTACGAAGAGCATCGCACCAGAGACCCGCGGAGTCCCGTTCGGCAATTCCGTGCGGTATAGCACGCGATAGGCATTCGCGTTCTTCAGGTTCACCGCGGGAGTCAGCGGCTCTGAACGGATGATGTCGCCGGGCTTGCCCGGTGGCAGGGGCACTGGTGTCGTGTAGAAAGGCTCCAACAGTGCTTGTTCGACCTCGATGGCCCGGTGTTCGCCAAACCATATGCCCACGCCAGAGACCACAACGGCGGTAATGACGGCGGCCAGCAAGATCAGAATCGCTTTGATAACACGCATCTTTCGAGCGTAATCCTGTCAGCCTGTCATCGCGTTGTCTGTGTGGCCCGTTCAGGTCAAGCTGATGGGAACCGTTGGGTTGTCGATCCGCTGGCTCGGTCGGGTGCCGCGCCGCAGCAGTGAGCAGGACCCCTGCCGGGAAGCTTCTTCTCCTGCGCGGCCGATTCGGCCCGCAGCCCGGCGTCGGTAACCGCCACCGCGAGCTCCGCCGCCAACGAAGCGTGGGATCCGGTGAACTTCCTGCGGAACTGGGCGGCCGGGAAGGTCATGAATTTCGTCTGGGGCAAACTCGGGATCGATACCACTAACGCGGAGCTGGCGAAGATCACAGACACGCTCAAGGCGATGAATGCCAAGCTCGACGAGATCAAGGCGCTGGAGGCCCAGGTCGGCACGAAGTTCGACGAGAAGGTCTCTGCCGACCAGTGGGACAAGTTCCGCGATCTGCGGACGAAAGCCGCGAACCTGAACGAGTACTACGTCAAGGAGGTCATCGCCAAGGCCGACACGCTCGCGGACATTCGCAGCGGCAAAGTGGCCGGCGCAGCCAGCGACCCGGTCTCGCGTCGCTGGCGCGGATCGGCCTCGCTCATCGGGGCGCACCGACCGTCGGGCGCGGAACTCGGTGACCCGCGACGAGGTCCTCGACGCAGCCCTGGAGATCATCGACGAAGAAGGCCTCGAAGCGCTCTCGATGCGCCACCTGGCCAAGCGCCTCGACACCGGCTCGATGCGTGCCTACCGGCACTTTTCCAGCAAGGAGGACCTGCTGGAGGCGCTGGCCGACCGCGAGGCCCGGCGAGTCAGATCCATCGACCTGTCGGGAATCAGTGAGCCGCGTGAACTGCTGTTGGAAGCAGCCTGTCGCACCCGCGACCTGTTGCTCGAGCATCCCAATCTGGCGCCGGTGGTGGTGTCGCGGCCGCTGTCCAAAGCGACTGCGGCCGACGACCTGCGACTTGCCGGCGCATTGCTGCGCTCGGAGGGTTTCGCGGACTACCAAGTCGGGCCGGTCTCGGCAGGACTTGCGGCCTACACGCTCGGCTTCGTGCTGTATGAACTGGGGCAGCGCAGATTCCACCAGGACTCGCGTGACGAGATGCTCGCCTTCTACGACGAACTGGCCGCAGGAGTGTCCGGCGATGACTTGCTCGCAGCACAGGTTGCCGGAATTCGCGGTGCCGTCGACGACGACTGGGGCAGCTTGCAGTTCAGGACCGGGCTGAAGGCCATGATTGACGGATTCTGGAGTCAACGCGCGCTCGTAGATACCCGCCGAAGCTGAACAACTGGCATTGGCTTCACCGCGCATTTGAGGGAGACTGACTGCGCACACAACCTTTCCGACAACGAAGGCAGGCGTCGTGGTAAAGCAGAACCGATACGTCACGCTCAACAATGGCGTCAGAATGCCGATCCTTGGTTTCGGCGTCTACCAGGTGCCCGACGATCGGGCCGAACAGGTCGTGTCCGATGCCCTGGCGGCCGGTTACCGGTCCATCGACACTGCCGCCGGTTATGGCAACGAGGAGGCCGTTGGTCGTGCGATCGCCAACAGCGGCATCCCCCGTGACGAACTGTTCGTCACCACCAAGATGTGGATTCAGCGGACTGGGGAGGACGTGGCCCGCCGCGAGTTTGACCTGTCTCTTGAGCGCCTTGGCCTGGACTACGTCGACTTGTATCTGATCCACCAGCCGTTGGGCAACTACTACAGCTCCTGGCGGGCCATGGAGAAGCTGCACACGGACGGGCTTATCAAGGCGATCGGGGTGTCGAACTTCTACCCCGACAGACTCGTGGACCTGATTCTGCACAACGACATCACTCCCGCCGTCAACCAAATCGAGACGCATCCCTTCTTCCAGCGGACCGCCGAGCAGGACCTCATGCGGGAGCACGGGGTACAGATCGAATCGTGGGGTCCTTTCGCTGAGGGCAGGAACGACCTGTTCACCAATCCCACGCTGACCGAAATCGGTGAGGCGCACGGCAAATCAGTTGCCCAGGTCGTCCTTCGCTGGCTCATTCAACGCGACGTTGTCGTCATACCGAAGTCTGTACGCCCCGACAGGATGGCTGAGAACTTCAACATCTTCGACTTCGAACTCACCGATGCTGACATGGTGCGAATCGCGGAACTCGATACCGGTGCGACCGTGTTCTTCGACCATCGCGACCCCGAGATGGTCACCTGGCTCGGGAACCACCGGGTCGACTGAAAGAACGCATCTTGCGGATTGCGCAGCACGCCTTACACTCAACCGCATGCCAGCGAGGATGAAAGCGAAGTTGGTCATTGCCGCAGTGGGAGCCGCGCTGGTTCTTGCGAGTTGTTCCAGTGGTGCAGCCGGTCCGAGTCCAAGCTCGGTATCGGCCGAACCCTCCGGCGATCCAGGCCAATCAACTGCACTCAAGGCGCTGACGGACGCGGCGCTGGCGACGTACAAACAGAAGTCGGTCATCGTGCGCGTGGTCAAGGACGGCGTGAACCTCTACACCGGGGCTGCGGGCGAGTCGATGACCGGAGTCCCGGCCACCACCGACATGCACACCCGCAACGGCGCCTTTGCGTTTACCTACATCGGTGAGACCTTCGCGAAGATGGCTGACCAGAAGATCGTGAACCTTGACGATCCAATCTCAAAGTGGCTGCCAGAGCTGCCGCAGGCATCCAAGGTGACGATCAAGAATCTACTGAACATGACCTCTGGCTACCCCGACTACGTCTACCAGCCTGCGGTCCAGAACGGGGTCCAGAACGACCCGTACAAGCAGTGGACCGACGACGAGATGATCGCGGTGGGTCTGTCCAGGCCGATGTATTTCGAGCCCGGAACGAACTGGGGATACTCCCACACCAACTACGTGATCTTGGGCAAGCTGCTCTCGAAGATTACCGGCAAGCCAACCTCGGATGTGATCTCCGAGTACGTGCTGCAACCGATGGGGTTGAACAACACCAGCAGCAACGCGAACACTCCGGCTGTTCCAGAGCCGGCTCTGCATTCGTTCACGTCGGAGCGCCGCGAATTCCTGAAGGTACCGGCGAAAATGCCCTTCTACGAGGAGGCCACGTATTGGAATCCGTCGTGGACGACGGCAGAAGGTGCGGTGCAGACCAGCAACATTTACGACATGACCACGTCGATGCAGATTGTCGGGTCCGGTGCCCAGGTTTCGCCGGAGATGTATCAGCAGCAGGTCGGTCCGACGCTTATCGGATTCGGCAAGAAGGACCCCACCGGCACGTGCCCGATCTGCACGACGAACACCGTTGCGAGGCATTACGGTTTCGGCGTCGTACTCGTGGGTGACTGGATCACGCAGACGAAGAGTTTCTACGGTTCGAGCGCATCGGGTGCCTACTTGCCATCGCAGAAGCTGACCATCTCGGTCATCGCCAATACCGCGCAGGACGGGTTCGGTCCTGACGGTGCGTACCTGAATCAGAATGCCAGCTTCGCGATCCTTACCGATATCGCCAATCTGGTGGCTCCCGGGCTGGCGCCCGTGCCGGCTCCTCGATGATCGCCCGCGTTTGACGCGTCACGATCATTGGCGGCGGGTGAGCACTATGACAGCCGCGTACACAGTCGGGGTGGTCGTCACTTCTTTTCCGATTTCTTGGAGTTCGACGGTTTGCAGAACGATTCCGTTCTGGCCCGCCACGTATCCTGTGAAGACGTCGGCCTCGCCAGTGTCCGAGGCCAGGATGGAACCATTGGGGGTTACCGATCCCAGGCCCTGAAGAGTCAGGTCCTTGCCCCCCAGGGTGAATTGCTTCGTGAACTTGAAGGTGCCGTTCCGGTAATCGCTGAACGTGAACGTTTGCTTGATCGGGGTGCGGTCCCCGTTGCTGTTGATCCGTTCGAGCGTGCCATCCCAGGTGCCGGTGATGTCGACGCCACCAACCATCGTGGTGTTCGTCCCGCCGCTGGGCGAGGACAACGGTGAGCCGTTCGACGACGAACACGCACCTGTCATGAGGACGGCCACAACTGCAACTACGAGGAAACTCAAGCGAGGCTTCACGGAAGCCCATGCTACTTGGGGCGGCGTGTCGTGGGACGCCACCCGCAGCCCACCTGGGCCATGTCGAGATCGTCTGAATCGGCGCGGACGGTGGGCTGTGATGGTTTTCACGTGTTGGCGACGAACCGGGGATTTGCGAGTGCGTCGCATTTGTAACGGATCGTTGGCGGGCCGTCACGTGCGGTTGCGATGCTAGCCGGTCGAAGGAGTGGTACAGATGAGAGTCAGATCTGGCAGGGGCAGTGTGAAGCAGTTGGCGGTTTCCGTCTTGGCCGCGGCCGCGTTGGTCGCAGGTGCGGGGGTTGTTTCAGCAACGACGGCGGCCGCGAGTCCCGGTGTGCCGGTCGGCGCACCGACCGTGCGCGGTGACGTCGCCAGGTTCGCCAACAGTGATGTGCGCGGAATGATTGCATACTCGATGCTGCTGGCCAAAACGGTGAAGTACCACTCCGCGTACAAGATTCCGGCACGTTGGAAGCTCAAGAGCCTGAAGTTCTTCGAAGCCGACGGATGTCCCAGTGTCAAGGACAGCCCCGAGAACGGATGCATTGGAAAGCAGGCGAAATCGGCAAGCGGATTCCATCGCTGGATCGTGAGCATCGCCGTCGTCTGGCAGACGCCGCGCAACCAGATCGTCGCCAATGTCCGAGCTCCACTGACCGAAACGCTGAATGACCCGACGCAGTGGATCTTCACGGTGAAGACCGAGTCCGGCGCCGATGTCTACGTTGGCGTGAACGACAAGACCGGGGTTGTCGCGCCGGTAACTGGTACCCCGGCAACCTGGATGCCCAGTTGGTGGACGTGCTTGTTCCTCGGAATCTGCCCCAAGTGACCAACCTGTTCGGCGGTCACATCTGACGGTCCCCGGTGAGCCGGTCTACCCTTCCACGCCTCTGCACCCGAAAAGCCGCCTTCCGGGCCCGTTTTGACCGCTATGGGCGGCTTTTCGGGTGCAGAGGCGACAGGGAACCCGAAGGGACTCCGAGAGCGAATCGGTGGTTAGGCGGTTAACCAGGTGGTGCCGAAACGGTTAAGCAACTCGCAAACGTGTGGCTTCCTGGGAGGCGGGGCATCTTCGTTTCGAGCCCGACGGTCGGGCAACTCGAAACGAAGGCGGACACGATGAAGAACTCACGGGAATCAGCAAGGCCGACCCCGGCGAAGCCTCGCAGGCGGATCGCGCTGTTCGCGGCGCCAGCCCTGGCAGTGGCGGTGTTGATGTCGGGCGCCGCGCTCGCCCCGGCTGCGCAGGCGGCCCCGGTGGACCAAGTGACGGCGACCTCGACCCAAGGAGCAGCTAAGGCGAACTTGGAAAACGCGCGGAACGGCTCCTACTTCCATTTCGTGAACCAATCCGGCGACGGTGTGTGCGTTGCGGGGGAATGGGTGCCGAATCGCGTGGGAGTCCGGTTCAAAGGTGCCCACAGTGACAACGACTGGTCAGGGCAGGTCGCCTTCCGCGACGGTACGAAGGTGGATCTGCACGCCAACAACCCGTGGACCTCAGAGGCCTACTTCCAAGTCGGCCCCCACAAGATCTACAACGAGGCGCATGTTACCTGGAATGGCAAGAACTTCCACGTCAAGTACGTCGGCGGGTGGCTCGACCCGGACGGTACGATTTACAAGAAGTGGGATGTCACCACGACCGGCAGCACCGGCTTCTACGCCCACGAGTTCGTCCATCACATCGACGAGATGGACGGTGTCAAGGGAACCGTCACGAACAAGACCGACCACGATGTTGTGGTGAAGGCTGGCGGTGCGAACCTCGTGCTCAAGGCCGGCCAGCGGATTGTCTACTACGACGCCGGCGACTACAGCGGCGACAAGGGAACGCGGATGCAGATCCTGCGCCCCGGCTCCGAGCAGTCGGCGGTTGCGTTCACTGCCGTTGATCCGACTATGGGGTTCCCGAAGGTCGACGTGGTGACCGGTGACGGCGCCAAAGACACCACCTGGTACTCCGAACACCAGTCGAAGACCTTCACCGACGGCGGCAGCGACACCCGGGTCACCGTCACCCGACAAGGCGACCACAAGTTGCCGACGGTCTACGAACGGTCCGCCAACGCGGACTGGGCGGTCATCGACGTCGACATCACCAGCAAGTAATCGCGGCAAGCCCAGCGAGTGGAGCACATAGTGCCCACTCGCTGGGCTGCGTTGCGCCGAGTTGCACTTGCCGGTGCGCGAGACCACGATTGCTCACGACGGAAGGAACGACCGATGACGGAGGCTCGAGCCGCGCGACCCACGCTGGCCAAGGTTGCGCGCCTGGCCAACGTGTCGACGGCAACCGCTTCGAATGTGCTCACCGGCAAAGGCCGTGTCAGCCCCGAGACTGTCGCCCGCGTGCTGCACGCAGCGCGGCAGGTCGGCTACCGAACCCACACCGGCGCGCGTGCGCTGAGCATCGGTAGTACGACATCGGTCGGAGTGCTCGTCCCGTCGTCGGTCGACGTCCTCATTAGGGAGCGGCAGAGCTTCTTCTGGATCCGGTTGCTTGATGCGTTTGTGACCCGATGCTCCGAACTCGAGGTCACGACCACCATCGTCAACGAAGCACAGGCGCAGTCGATGATTGACTCGGGCATCGATGTTCTGGTTCTGCTTGGTCGCCACGATGCCGACACGATCGAGGCGCTGCAGGTTCCGTTTGGACTTCCGGTGGTGAGCTCACAGTCGTTTGGCGACATCGACGCGGACGTTCCCACGCACGATGCGGCCGCCATTGCAACGGCTGTGGTTGGGGAGTTCGCACGGTTGAACCGTTCGGTGATCGCTTGGATGCCGGGGCCGTTTGCCGATGCGGTGGCCGGTTGGGAAGCAGCGCTGTCGGCCGCCGCCGACGAGTGCGGGATGAACGTGATTGCGGTTGGTCACGACGACACGTTCGAGTCGTTGGAGAGCGCCCTTACCACTGGTGAAACGGCAGCTGTTGACGCAGTGTTCGGGCTGTTCCGCAACCCGCGCTTCTTGATCGAGGCCCTTCGCACCAGCGGCAGGCGAGTTCCGGATGATGTGGCGGTCATCGTCCAGTCCGAGGGGATTCTCGAGGAGGTCACGACCCCCACGCTGAGCAACCTGAGTCTGTGCGGTGCCCATTGCGGCGATCTGCTGGCCGAACGGGCGGTGTCGATGGGGCGGCGCGAGGATGTCGTCATCGCAGGGATGCCGTCTGAACTTGTCCGTCGTGAGTCCACCAGTATCGACAATGAACAAAGGCGGTAGCGAATGTCCAACGACGTGAAGCAGATGGTCGAGATTGGTCCGCGGTCCGGCGGTTGGGTGATGCTGACAGCGGGGGAGCGGCTACGCATCACCGATGTCGCCGGACAGCAGGTCGCGGACCTGTTCGCAGTGGCTAGTGACGATTTCGACAAATGGCTGAGCACATCAACATCACGTGGTGTCGCGTGGAGGTTGTTCCCGCCGGTTGGCGGGACGTTCTTCTCCACGGCGTTCGAGCCGCTGCTGACGTTCGAGGCCGATGACAGCCCCGGCATTCACGACATGCTGTTCAGCGTGTGTCGACCGGAAATGTACGTTGCGATTGGCGCGGCGTTGCCTCATCCGAGTTGCCACGAGAACTTCCGCGAAGCAGCCTCGCAGTTCGGCTGGATGCCAGCCGAAGTGCCTGATCCGGTCAACTTCTTCCAGTGCACCGCGATCGGAGAGGACAAGACCCTGACGCCGCTGCCCGCTCCGAGCAAGGCAGGGGATTCGGTGACGCTGCGGGCCGATCGCGACGTGTTCGTCGTCGTCACAGCGTGCTCGATGGACGTCGAACCCATCAATGGTGAGGCCTGCACAGGTCTGCGGCTGGAGGTTCTTTCGCCGTAGTGAGGCGTCCAAGCGCCGAACCCCTTCGCCAAAGGAGAGGGTGGGCTACTCGAACCGGCTGGTGTCCCCTGCTCCGCGGCGCAGGATCACTGGGACGTCCTCGGACAGATCGATGATCGTCGTCGGCTCGACGCCGCAGTCACCACTGTCCACCACACCGTCCACCTGGTTGTTGAGTCGTTCCCTGACTTCCCAACCCTCTGACAGGGGGTGCTCATCTCCCGGCAGAATCAGGGTGCTGGATATCAGCGGCTCGCCGAGTTCGGCGACGAGGGCCTGGGCAACGGCGTTGCGCGGGATCCGCACCCCCACTGTCTTCTTCTTTGGGTGCAGTAGGCGCCGCGGAACCTCCTTCGTGGCGGGCAGGATGAACGTGTAACTGCCCGGGGTCGATGCCTTCACCAACCGGAACACGGTGTTACTCACTCGCACGAACTGGCTCAACTGCGCGAAGTCGCGGCACACCAGTGTGAAGTGGTGCTTGTCGTCGAGGTGCCGCAACTCCTTGATCCGGGCGACCCCACCGGCGCTTCCCAACTGGCAGCCCAGCGCGTAGCAGGAGTCGGTCGGATAGGCGATCAGCCCGTCGTCGAGCACTAGGTCGACCACCTGCCGGACCGTTCGCGGCTGCGGGTTGTCCGGGTGGACGTCGAAGTACCTGGTCACAGGGCGAGCCTACGCCAGCACGGTCGGTTTCAGAACCGGGATTTGCGCCCGTTCCGATCCACGAACCTTGAAAGACTGGGCCACTTCGGTGCACGCTCCACTTCACCAAGTCCACAGTTGCGCGAAGCACTCCTTGTCAGACGCCCCGACGAGTCGCCTTGCGGGGTTGATCACAACTACGATTGACCCATGGCCGAGCCGAGCGCTGCCGACAAGGATCCAGAGAAGATCAAGATCAAGGGCCTCTCGCCCCTCATGGTCCTTTACGGGTTCATTCCCTACATCATCATGTCTTTGTTCTCAGGCCCCGGCACGTTCTTGTTGGTCACCTCGATCTCGGTTCTGATGTCAGCAGCATGGATGATTACCGGCTTGGTGCAACACCGGGGCCTTCATCAGCTCAGCACGGTGGGCACGGTCCTGTTCGGGGCAATGCTCATTCTGGCGTTTGCCGACCCCCGCCTGGATACCTGGCTTCGAAACTGGTCGGGAACGGTTTCCGAGGTGGCGCTGGTACTGACCGCGTTCATCGGTATAGCCGTCAAGAAGCCGTTCACCCTGTACTACGCCAAGCTCAGTGTTGACCAGGTTCAGTGGGAGCACAACCCCGGATTCCGGGCAGGTGTCATCAGGGTCAGTCAGACCATCACGGCAGTGTGGGGGCTCTCTTTCCTGGTTGGTGTGATCTGCGATGTGATGCCGAATGGGCTGAGCGACAGCATCATTTTTGCGTGGATAATCCCTCTTCTCGCTTTGTTCGGGGCCATCAGGTTCACATTCTGGTATCCCGATTACCGCCGGAAGAAGACGTTCGCAGCACACCCGGAGATCGCTGAGCTGCACCGCGATATCGCGGAACGAGCTGGTTCGGCCGCCACTGATGAAACTGATGACTCGCGCTAGCCGTACCGCACTGTGTGCGGGATGTTCACCCGCGGGAGACTGACCGCCGCCTGCTTCGGAGACCGGCATTCTCGGTCAAAGACCGATTCCCTGCCTCCACCGGCCAGGGCCGCCATAGGGTGAACCACCATGGACTCCGTCGTTCTGCAGGTTCGCACCGGGCAGCGGTTCGTGACTGACCTGACCCGGGATGTCAATCGTTTTGTCGCCCACCGCGGAAACGGTCTGGTCAACATCTTCGTCCCGCACGCAACGGCAGGCGTGGCCATCATCGAGACCGGGGCGAACGTGGAACCCGATCTTGCCGACGCGGTTGAACGCCTGCTGCCCGTCACCGACATCTATCGGCATCGCCATGGCAGTCGCGGCCACGGCCGCGATCATGTGCTGCCGGCGTTTGTCGCGCCAAGCATGACAATTCCGGTTCTGGCCGGGGCGCCGGCACTGGGTATCTGGCAGAGCGTTGTGCTGATTGATTCCAATCGCGACAACCCAGACCGCGAGGTTCGCCTGTCGTTTATCACCGACGAACGGCCCTAGTGGATCCGAGCCACGGCTGGGACCACGCTCGCCACTTTCAAGCAGCGTCGGTTGCGCCAGACCGTCATTCCTCCCAGGGCGGCGGATCCTGCTCGGCAAGCACCACCGTGCTCAGCCCGTTTGCCCAGTGCGCCGCTCGCTCGGCTTCGCTGGCGAGCAGGCGCGTCGCCTTATCGACCAGGAAACTCTCCGGCTCCGTGACCAACTGGTAGCCGCGACGGGTCAGCTTGTGCGCGATCGTGCGCGACGCCCGCCCGGTCAGCAGCGCGCGAGCATTGAACCGGGTGTCGAACGCGGCCGCGAATGTGCCGTCCACTCCCGTCAGCGTCTTGAACCAGTCCCGCAGGCCCGGATCCTGCCAGTGCGGATCCATCACGATCGGCGGGTTTCCCCGCTTGATCGCCTCTGCGACGGCCTTGTCGGACGAGGCTCGGGACGTGCGGGTGCTCATCGAGTGTGCGTGGGTTGGTCCCCCAACCACGAGCAGGTCGGCGGACGCGACCAACTCCGGTGTCGCCAGCAAGACCGGCACCACGTCGACCGGTCCCGAGGCTGCCAGGACGCCACCGATCGTCTCGGCCACCGCATGGGTATTTCCATACATGGATTCGTAGACCACGACGGTCTTCATGAGCACTCCCTCGACTGACTGTGACACCTGGCGGACCAGCGGGCTAGCGGGCTGGGGTTCACCTGTTGGCTCCCACCGATTTTCGCACGGTGTCGGGGCACCAACAAGTCCGTTCGCTACAGGTCCGGGGCCAGCACGGGTGTGTCCGTGGTCAGCGTCTGTCCCCGGAAGAATGCCGGCGCCTTGAGTTGCCACAGGAACATCAGGAGCACCCCGAAGGCCAGTGACCCGATACCAATGACGAACACTCCGCCCACCCCGAAGTAGCTTGTCTGCCCGTAGTCCGGGCTCCACATCTGCACCGCACTGACGATGAATGCGGTGGCCAGCATCACCCCTCCGAGCAGCGGCAGCAGCAGCTTGAACATGAAGGGTCGCAAACCCAGCAAGGACTCACCGCGGAAGTACCAGACGCACGAGAACCCGGTCAGCGCGTAGTAGAAAGCAATCGCCAGTGAGATGGACAGAATCGTGTCCTGCAGGACGTTTTCAGAGATGATCGACATCCCGATGAAGAAGAACAAGCCGATCCCGCAGGTCAGGAACGTCGAGAACGCCGGGGTCATGTACTTCGGGCTGACCGTGGCGAATCGCGTCGGCAGCGCGCGGTAGACGCCCATCGACAACGTTCCGCGAGCGGTGGGAAGGATGGTGGTCTGCGCTGAAGCTGCCGCCGATAGCAGCGTCACCACCAGGATGAAGGTTGTTCCCCACTGCCCGAGCAGTGGCATCGCCATGGCCTGAAAGACATTGTTCGAGATGTCGGGATTGTTCAACCCGATCCCAGTGTCACCCAGGCCCGAATAGGCGACCGTGCTGGTGGTGACAGTCAGATACCCGGCCAGCAGAATCACGGTCGCCAACAGTGCCGCTCGGCCCGGGGTCTTGGCAGGATCCTTGGTCTCTTCGTTGATCGCCAGGACCGTGTCCCACCCCCAGTAGATGAACAGACACAGCAGTACACCCTTGAAGAAGTCGCTGAAGCTCAACCCAAAGGGGTTGAACCACGACCAGTCAGGTATCAGCGAGCCCGCTGATCCGTGTCCGCTGTATACGGCGAACAGCGCTGACCCTGCCAGCAGCGCGAGGGCGAGGTACTGCAAACCCACGAGCGCGGTCTGCATCCACGCGGCGATTTCGATGCCTCGAACGGCGGTGAGGGTCATCGCAATGATGAACAGCGAGCCGACGACGGCGACCGCGACCCGGCTGGCGGCCAACTCGTCGTTCCCGATTATCTGGAAGAAGTACTGGCCGGTCACGGCGGCGGCATTGCCCAGGAAGACGATCCCGGTGACCGCGATGGCCCAACCGCCCATCCATCCGACGTGCGGTCCAAACGCCTTGGTTGCCCAGGTGAAGGTGGTGCCGCAGTCCGGCACCACGTTGTTCAACTCCCGGTAGGCGAAAGCGACGAACAGCATCGGGACGAAGGCCACGAGCATGCATGCAGGCGCCTGATCGCCGGCCACCACCGCGACGAAGCCGATGGTCGCGGCCAGCGAGAATACTGGCGCGGTCGAGGCCAAACCAATCATGGTGGCACCGAACAGCCCGATCGAACCCGCCCGCAGTCCCTTGTCTTTGATGCCGCGCAGATTGCCGGTTGGCGCACCGTCGTCGGGGGACCCTGGCGTCACGCCCGTAGGCTACGCCGACCGATCCCGACATGGCCAAGCGAAGACGTCACGATTGCCGGATCGGACTAGTTGTTCGCACGAGCGCATCGGTTAGCCTGTTCAAAAGGACGGCCGCTGCCGCCGTTGATCGTCCCTGGTGGTGTGGCAGTTTGTGGAATTGTTGAATGCGTGTGTTGCGCCGACAGGCGATTGTCGGTTGCGTTTCTTGGTTGGGGTGGTAGCACGATGGTCCGATATGGCGCACAAGCACGTTGGGTTCGGTTGGGTGCGGCAGTCGCGGTGACGACTGTGCTTGGCGGTGCGTTGGTGGCCGGGCCCAGCTATGGCGAACCGAGTCCACCCTCGACATCGGCCACCATTGGCCCCGCCCAGACCCGCGGCGACGTGGTCGGTCGCCGCGGCGTGCCCGTCACCAATGTCACGGTTTCCAACCGCAGTGCCGTGGTTACGGCACGGGTGTTTTGGAACCAAGCGATGATCGCACTCCCGGGCCATCGGGACCGATTCAACGTTCGCCTGGTCAGCTTCGGGGCGGCTGGCCCGAACGTGCTCTTCTCACGTTCCTCGAGCAATCGGCCCCCATCGGTCCAGCACCTGAGGATCACCCTGAGTAAGCGCAATGCGAGGATCCTGCGCCGCTCCTCTGATGCGGTGCTCGCGGTCTCGCAGCAGTACGGCCGCACCGGGAACCACAAGAACAAGTTCTACCGCCAATACGCGACCGTGACTCAACTCAAGCAGTTGGCTGCGGTGCGATCCGCAGGGCTCAGCGGGATGCTTGCCGGGCCGAGCACTCGGGCAGGCAGTGCTTGCCCGACCACTGAGATTCGCCCTGGCGCCAGCCTGCCCGGGTGTGACCTGTCGGGGGCGAACCTGTCGATGTCTGACATGGCTGCCGTGAACTTGACTGGCTCGAACTTGTCCGGGGCGGTCTTGACCAACACCTACATCGGGGGAGCGAACCTGGGGGCAGCAGACCTGGAGGGCGTCGTCTCCGGTGGCGTCACCGGTGTCCCCGCCGCACTGCCAGCGGGATGGTCGCTGGTCGACGGCGTCCTGACCGGAACCCCGCCGATCGCCTACGCGGTGACGTATGACGGGAACACAGCCACGGGCGGGACGGTGCCGGTGGATGGGTCTAGCCCGTACGCTCCCGGGGCTAATGTGCTGTTGCTCGGTCCGGGGTCGCTGGTTAAGGACGGGAACATGTTCCTCGGATGGAATTCCTCCGCAGACGGAACTGGCACCCAGTACTTTCCGCCCGTCTACTTCACCATGCCCAACCAAGCCATCACCTGGTACGCCCAATGGTCGCCGCCGCAGACGCTCGAGGTGATCTTTCACGCTAACGGCGGCACCGGGTCGATGCCGCCGCAGTGGGCGAATGTGCCCACCGCATTGCACGCGAATACGTTCACCCGAGTCGGGTACTCATTCACCGGGTGGAACAGCAACGCGGGCGGAACGGGCACCGCCTACGCCGACGGGGCAGTCTACCCGTTCACGTACTATGACTCCCTCCACGCCCAGTGGGCGCCGAACACCTACACCGTGACCTATGACGGGAACACGGCAACGGGCGGCACGGTACCGGTGGATCCGGCCAGCCCGCACGCGACCGATTCGTCGGTCATGGTTTTGGGGAACACCGGGTCGCTGGCGAAGGCCGGGTACACGTTCCTCGGCTGGAACACAGCAGCCAACGGGTCGGGCACCGCGTACGCCCCCGGCGCCACGTTCACCATGCCGCCCAATGCGGCCACCTTGTACGCACAGTGGTCGAACCTGCCGGCCCACACCGTCACGTTCGACACCAACGGGGGTTCCGGGTCGATGGCCGCGCAGGTCACGAATGTGCCCACCGCGCTGGACGCGAACACGTTCAGTCGTGCCGGGTACTCGTTCACTGGCTGGAACACGGACGCCGGCGGCACTGGTACCGCGTACGCCGACGGGGCGGTGTACCCGTTCGCCGCTGATGTGACGCTATACGCGCAGTGGTTGCCGTTGCCGACTCATGCGGTGACGTTCAACAGCAATGGCGGGTCCGGGTCGATGCCGGCGCAGTGGGCGAATGTGCCGTCGGCGTTGGACGCGAACACGTTTACCCGCACCGGGTTCTCGTTCGCCGGTTGGAACACGGTCGCGGGCGGCACTGGGACCGCGTATGCCGATGGTGCGACCTATCCGTTCGCCGCTGATGCGACCTTGTACGCCCAGTGGGCGCCGCGCTCGTGTGCGTCGTACTCGGTTGGTGACACCGGTCCGGGCGGTGGAACGATCTTCTACAAGGACCCCGGCCGGCCGCTGGGTTCGCAGTGCTTCGAGGCAGCCCCCGCCGGTTGGGACCCGGCCGCCACGGTCCCGTTCGACCCGACCTTGGCATGGGGTGTGGGTGCGGCCGTCGGGGAGTGCGGGAACCTGAGCATCCCCGGTGCCGGTGGTCTGGCGATCGGCGATGGCGCGGCCAATACGGCCGCGGTCGTTGGCACGGCCGCCTGTAACGATGCGACGAAGGCGCCGGCGGCGTGGGCGGCGAAAAACTACCACGGCGGCGCGCTGACGGACTGGTTCCTGCCCTCCCTCGGCGAGCTGAACGCCTTGGACGCCAGTGGTGTCAGCGGGTTCATCTCAACGCTCGATTACTTGTCTTCGTCGCAGGTGGGGGCGAGCCTGGAGTGGGGCCAGATCGTCGGCTACGGCGGAGGGCCGAGCTACCAGCACTCCCTGGGCAAGCTAGTGCCCTACTCCGTGCGGCCGGTCAGATCCTTCTAGTCATTGCGCGCCTGAGCAGTTCTGTACCCGATCCACCGCGGGACTCGCTTCGCGTAGTCGTCGAAGTCGTTGCCGAATCGCTCACGGAGCATGGCCTCTTCGACGGGGATCTGGAGCCGGTCGATGATCGCGACGAAGACCGCAGCAGGCGCCAGCGCGCGCGCTGACCGATGGGCGATCGCGTGTCCCACGAGGACGCCGGCCATCCCGACGTACATGGGGTTGCGTGAGAAGCGATTCGGACCGGATTGCACCAACTCATCGACGTGGTCGAGATCAAGCGGATTCATGCTCGTGCCTTGTCGCCGGAACTCACTGACGGCGGCGAGCGCGAACGCCGCGGATGTGGTCGCGATCAGGGCTCCGGTGGCGGCTGAGAGCACCGTTGGCCTCTTGTCGCTGACCCCGAACTGGATCGCAAATGCGGCTCCTGCCCAGGCCAGTGGTGGCACTGCCACGCGGTTCATCTCGATTCCCACCTTCGTTGTCAGAGCACCCGGAATTCCAGATGCCACTTGACGGTCTCGTCTTGGTATCCGTCCACTTTGGTACTGCCGACGGCAGTCCCGGTGAACACCCAGCCGTCCGTGTCCCGGTTTGCCGACAGCACTGCCGGATTCGAGATGGCGTATCGCCAGCGCCGGGGATCGCTGCTACGCAACATGCAGCTCGTGTTGATTTTCAGGCGCACAATGCGGTCTTGCTCGCTGACCTTGCAGGTCGGCGT
>JBAXOQ010000034.1:0-21129 GCA_037133175.1 Actinomycetes bacterium | reverse complement strand
GAGCATGGCGGAGCCGCCGATGCCGACCAGCAGATCGGAGCCAATGCGGTCCTGCAGGTGGCGCAGCCCGCGAAAGTCCCCGGCGCGCACGGTGGATCCGGCCTTGACCTCCATCCCGACGACGTGCCCGCTGCGGTCTTCGGCGATCACATCAACTTCGGCGCCGTCCTTGGTTCGGTAGTGGGACAGTTCGACGCGCACGTCGTTCCACGTGGCCTGCCGGGCCAGTTCCATAGCGACGAACCCTTCCAGCAGTGGACCCAAAGGCGAGGTCGGAATGGCCAGGGTTTCCTCGGTCGCTCCCATAAGATCGGCTGCGATGCCCGAATCGACGAAGGCAAGCTTGGCTGCGGCCGTCGCCCTGGTGCTAACGTTTCGGCTCCACGCGGGCAGTTGATAAATGAGAAAGACTTCCTCAAGCAGGGCAAGGTAGCGGGCAACGGTGGGTCGCGATATGCCCAGGTCGCTCGCCAGACTTCCCGCGCGCAGCAGCCACCCCGATCTTGCCGCGAGCATCGGGAGCAGGGCACGCAACTGCGGTACGCGCTCAATGTGGGACAGCGCCTGAACGTCGCGTTCCACGACAGTCCGCGTGTAGCCGTCATAGAACGCTGACAGTCGCCTGCCAGCTCGGCCACGGGCGTCGGGAAAACCGCCTTGGACCAACCTGGCTGGGTAGTCGGCGCGCCGAAGGTCCGTCGTGTGCGTGAACTCAGGCCCCGCTTGGAACACCGCGTCCAAGAAGCGATCCGAAGACCCATCGATCTCGCCCTGAGATAGCGGCCACAAGTTGACCGTCTCGACGCGCCCGGGAAGCGCATCGGCTAGTCCACGCATTGCCATCACCTGCGCGGACCCGGTCAGCAGGAACTGCCCCGGGGTTGGATCGCGATCGACGCGGGCCTTTATCGCAAGTAGCAATTCGGGCGCACGCTGAATCTCATCGATGATCAACGGGCCTGGAGTTTCCACGAAACCAGTCGGGTCTTCTCGCGCCGCCGCGAGCATCCCGGCGTCGTCCAGAGTGCGAATCTGCGCGCCGGGCAGCTCCACGATCCGGGTGGCCAGCGTCGACTTCCCGACCTGCCGAGCACCTTGGATGAGAACAACCCGCGTGTCCGACAGAGCGTCGGCAACAAGGCGGGCGGCATGTCGAGGAAGGAGCGAGGTGTTGGGCGCCACAGCGTTGATTCTAGTGCCAGGCAGCCAGCAAAACCGTCCCTTACGTTCGATCAGTCGGAGTATGTGCGTTCGTTTCGTCGCATGGGTGCTGTTCGTTTAGTCGTAGGGCGCCCGAGGCCGCAATCATGGAGTGAGGTCAGGATCGCCAGCAGGAAACGACCGGGAGTCGAATCAGAGTCCACGGACCTCTTGAGCGCACCGAGGACTTCGGGCACCTCCTGCCATTCGTCAAGCAACGCAGGCACAACGACCGAGGACAGCGCAGCATCGGGATCTGCTCGCCAGATAGCTGCCTGCCGGGGTTCATCGAGTCGTACGACCTGTCGTGCCAGCTGGGCTGCGGTCGTTGTCTTGCCCACCGCACGGGCGCCGGTCAACATGACCGCTGGAAACTGCGCCCGGGTCTCAGCAAGCCACCGGCCGGCGAGCCGGGGGCGGTAATCAGGGGATGTGACGCGGCTACTCACCTCAGATCTAGCTCCTACTGTCGTTCTCATGCAGCGATTACTGTCGCTCTGATGCAGAGGTGGATCGTCGAGGTGAAGCGTGGCGTGGCGAGTGAGGGCAAGCGAGCCTGGGTACCACCTCCGCGGATGACTGGCGAGACTTCGCTCAACGGTTTTCGGACCTGGGTGACCCGCAGGTGATGGACGGCGCATGGCAGTGACGATGTGACTGGTGGACAAATCAGCGCTGATCCGAATGCCTGATAGTCCCGATGTTGATCAGTGGTCCGCCCGCATCGACCGCGGACTCGTTCGCATCACCACCGTGACTCGACTGGAAGTCGGCTACTCGGCTCGATCAGGCCAGGCGCTTCGAGACGGCAGTGTGCGTCCGCCGGTGTCGTTGATGCCCATCCAGTACCTGACCCCCGCCATGGAGGCCCGCGCCATGGAGGTGCAGCAACAGCTTGCTGATCGCGGGCAGCATCGGGCACCCTCGGTGCAGGGCCTGCTCATCGCAGCGACCGCTGAGCTCAGCGGACTGACCGTGCTGCACGTCGCCAAGGACTACGAGTTGATCGCCTCGCTGACCGGCCAATCGGTCGAACGTCTAGCTACAGCCTGACGCCAACGCTGCGCAGTGCTGGCGCTCGAGCGGCAGGCGAGTTCCGGCCGTCGCCAAGTCGGCGCGCCTGACTCCTGGCCACAGTGACACAACCGCGGCCAGCGCCCGGGCCGCGGATGAACGGAGAGGAAGTGACCGCCGTGACACGATGTGCTCACCGAAGGACATAGGATATGCTCACTGGAGACTAGAGAATATGATCACTCCGGGGGTGGCCATGGTTGGGAACTACCTTCCCCGCATCGCTGACGGTGAACTCCAACGCCGGATGTCGTCCAGCGGCGCTGTACTCATTGAAGGTCCGAAGGCATCCGGAAAGACCGAAACCGCCGTGCAGTTGGCGGCAACCAGATTCACCCTTGACACTGATGCCGCCGCGCGAACTGCGGTCCGAACAGCGCCCGAACTGCTGTTCGCGCAACCCACACCGATCCTGTTCGATGAGTGGCAGGCAGTCCCGCAGATCTGGAACCTGGTTCGGCATGAGGTTGACTCACGTTCTCCGCAGCGCGGTCAGTTCATCCTTGCCGGATCAGCAACTCCAAACGACGATGCCCTGCGGCACTCCGGGGCCGGACGAATCGCGACACTGCGCATGCGTCCCATGTCGCTATACGAGAGTCAGCACTCCAGTGGGGAAGTTTCCTTGTCCGGACTCTTCGACGGCGACCGGGTCGCAGCCCTTGATCCCGGCGTCACTATCACGCAGTTGATCGAACGGATCGTAGTCGGCGGCTGGCCCACGCTGATCGGAGCGAACGCTGGCGATGCATCAGAATGGGTACGCGACTACATCACGCAGATTATCGAAGTAGACATCCAGGACCTCGGATCACGACGTGAACCTGAAAATGTGCGCAGGCTCCTGGCGTCGCTGGCCCGCGGAGTGGGCACTGAATTGTCGGTGAAAGCAATGGCCGCAGATGTGGGAGGCCAGGACGGTCCGGCATCGCGCAACACGATCGGCGCTTACCTGCAGGCGTTGAACCGGTTGATGATCACCGAGGATGTTCCTGCGTGGGCACCGCACATGCGCTCCGCGACGCCGCTGCGCGCCAGCGCTACCCGGTACCTGTGCGATCCATCGCTCGCGGTAGCGGCCCTTGGCGTTGGTCCCCGCCAACTACTGGCCGACCTGAACGCCACAGGCCTGCTGCTTGAGTCGCTCGTGGTTCGAGACGTCAGGGCCTACGTGCAGCCGCTCGGCGGCACACTGCATCACTGGCGAGATAACAACGGCCACGAGGTTGACATCATCATCACCCTGCGCGACGGCCGATGGGCCGGCCTGGAAGTGAAGATGAATCCCGATGACGTAGACGCCGCCGCGGCGTCCCTGACTCGCTTCGCCAACAAGGTCAATACCGACAAGACGGGAGAGCCAGCTTTCCTGGCCGTGATCACCACCCGCGCCACCGCACATCGCCGAGACGACGGAATCGTCGTGGCCCCCATCGCCGCCCTCGGCCCATAGTCACCGGCCGGTACGGGCACCCGGGTACCCGGGTCAATACCTCGATCAGGACCTCGTCGTTCCACCAGTCCCGAGTCAGACTCTTGACGAACAGCGTCCCTTGACCACTGCAGGACTCGGTGTACTTGTCGCGCTGGCCGAGCAGAAAACCGGAGGGCTCATCGCCGCCCCTCACCGCTGCCAATACTCCGTGCGGGTGGTTTGTCTTCTCCACACCATGAAGGGGGTATCCCTCGAACAGGTTAGGCAGGACACCACTGGCGTTCTGCGGTTGTCTGAGATCGCCGTTAGCCTTGCAATTGGACGTCTGCGCGCAGTTCGATCACGCCTTCCACGAGCGGAGCGGTTGAGATGGACACGAACGGGGGGCCCGCTCGCAGGCACTTGCCTTCAGGGTCCTCGGCCACCACGGTCAGGGTCGGGCTGTCACCGGATTTCCATGCCGCAACCCGCAGCGACGGCCGGAGCAAAACTGCCAGACCCAATGACCCAATCTGCATGGTCGGTGCGCCAGATGTTTGACGTCGAACCTTCTGTCGTCAGTCGTTCTTATGGGTATCACCCACGTTCTGATGATGCACCAGCCGTCGCGACAAATGCGGGGTTCTCATCGGCGCTGATCCTGGGCCCGGACGTTCCCGATTTCGGGCACGCCATCGAGGATTGCCGACTTGTTCCCGGCCCACAGGTCAGGCTGCCGCGCGGAACGTACTGGTTCTGCGGCGACGGCGAGACCAGGCTGCTGGTGGTGAGCGCGGGAGACACACTCAGCGCGCCACTGACGGTGGACACCGCCGACCTCGGCGATGACCACGCCCTCGTGCGCGCCAGTGAATGGTTTGACGCGCTGTGGGACACCGGGTTGCCGATCCAGACTCCGCGGTTCGAAGTTGGGGACGAGGTTGTTATCAAGTCGCGGGATCTGGACGGGATCATTCGAAGTCGGGCCTGCCAATCGGGACGGTGGCTGTACGAGGTGCGTGCTGACGGCCGGATTCAGCATGTCTCGCAGTTCGATCTGCAGCATCATCCCGACGATGACGATCCGGCGCAGTGGGTGAAGGGGCGGCCGGACAACAGTCGCCGGTTCGCGGCGACGCTGACCCGGGCCAAGTTGGACGGGGGCCTGACTGACACTGTGTTTTCGTTCCGTGCGACCCGTACGCTGTTTCGGCCCTATCAGTTCAGACCGGTCCTGAAGTTGTTGGAGACCGGCAAGTCGAGGTTGCTGGTGGCCGACGAAGGCGGTCTCGGGAAGACGATTGAAGCGGGCCTGATCTGGACCGAGCTTGAGGCGAGGCTGCTCGCCGACCGTGTTCTGGTGCTGTGTCCGTCGAGCCTGATCCCCAAGTGGAAGCACGAGATGGAGGATCGTTTCGGGTTTGAGTTGCAGGAGTTGGATGCGGCGGGCTTGAGGCATGTTGCCCAGAGGCTTCAGATGGATCGCCTTCCCCGCCGGCTGGCCTATGTGTGCAGCATCGAACGCATGCGCGCCTGGCAGGACCTTGAACTGGTGTCGGACCTGCGGCTGCGATTCGATTTGGTGATCGTCGATGAGGCGCACGCCTTCCGGAATCTGGGTACCCGAAGCTACTCGCTTGGTGCGCTGGTTTCTGAGTGGGCCGAAGCCCTGATCTTTCTGTCCGCGACGCCGCTGAATCTGGGGAACACTGACCTGTACAACCTGCTTGACCTGCTCACCCCGGGGGAGTTCGGCGGACGCGAGGTCCTGCAGGAGCAGCTCAAACCGAACGCTGTTCTGCACCGGATCTCGGATTCGCTACTGGACAGGAACGTCTCGAACGCCCAGCGTCGGCGCTGGTTCGAGGAGATCAAAACGACGACCTTCGGTGCGGCCCTGACCGATCGCCTCGAGTACTCCACCCTCGACCAGGATCTGTCGGGCCCTGTCCTGGACCCCGCAGCCATCGTGCGCGTCAAGCGGCAGGTTGCCGCCTTGCACGCGCTGTCTGCTGTGGTGACCCGCACTCGGAAAGTGGACATCCAGGACGAGAAGGCAACTCGGGAGGCCCGAGCCATTGATGTCAGCTGGAGTGCGACCGAAAGGGCGTTCTACGACGCCTACTTCAACTGGTGCGTCGAACGCGCCGCAGCGGTGGACATGCACGTCGGTTTCGTCATGCAGATGCCCTTACGGATTGCCAGCGCCTGCCTGCAGATCGCCAAGGAACGCGTTCTGAACTGGGAAGACCCATACGAGTTCATCGATGCTGACGACCCAGACGCAGACACCAAAGTGCCTTCGGCCTCCAGCCTTGTCCCGCCGAACTCCGAGCTGACCCAACTGGCCCAAGCCCTCGCGGGCGCCGACACCAAGTACGACCGTTTCCTGCCCGTCCTTCGTCAACTCGTCGCCGAGGACAGGCGCGTGCTGGTGTTCACGTTCTCGAAGGAGACGATCGCCTACCTGGAGTCCAAACTCAAAGCGCACGTTCGGGTTGCGGTGCTCCATGGCGGCGTGAAACCAGTGCGACGCCAGGAGATCATGGCCGCCTTTCGCCGGGGTGAGTACGACGTTGTGGTCGCGAACAGGGTCGCCAGCGAAGGCCTTGACTTTGAGTTCTGTTCCGCCGTGGTCAACTACGACTTGCCATGGAACCCGATGGAAGTCGAACAACGCATCGGCCGCATCGACAGGATCGGGCAAACCGAAGAGAAGATCCACATCGTCAACTTCTACACCCCCGACACGATCGAGACCGAGATCATCAGCAGAGTGCTGCACCGGATCGGAGTGTTCAAGGATTCCATCGGGGCGCTGGAGCCGATCATTCAGTCACACCTGCCGAAGCTGAGAAAGGTGGTGTTTGACTTCTCGCTCTCGCCCGAGCAGCGCGCGCACAGAAGTGACGAGATCCTGGCCGCCATCGAGGAGCAGGCGTTGACCAAGGACGAGGTCGAGGCGGCGTCGTCGTACCTGTTATCCAGTGACGGTGTCAGCATCGAGGGGCTCGAGTCCAGTTTGCTCAACCAGGGCCGGTACGTGGGGCAGCGGGAACTCGCGTTGTTGGTCGACGACTGGGCCCAGACCTGTGATTCGGGCTCTCAGCTCACCTCCAACGGGCGTGCTCTTGTCGTGCGTGGCAACAGCGCCATGGCCGAACAGGTCAGAGACTTGGCCGCGGACGGTCACCGCTCGACAAAGGAGGTTGAGGCCACCGTCGACACGCTCCTGCGCGAGGGTGACCTGCTGTTGTCGCTGGACCAGGAATGGTCACGGGAGGGTGGACCTGCCCTGCTGACTGCCAACCATCCGCTGGTCAGGGCCGCCCTGCGGGTCAAGGGTCACCGCATGGTCCGCTTCGCCCAGGTCGAACTCGACGCGAGGAACGAAGTGAACCCTGGCACCTACCTGGTTCAGCTCGGCGTCGCCAAGTGGAAGGGGCTGCGACCGAGCACCCAAATCTGGAGCTCAGCGGTCGATTTGAGCACGTTCGACGACGGGCCGGCCGACATCGGCGATATTCTGCTCGCCCGGCTGGCCACCGCGAACCTGCAGGACAGCGACACCGCCTTGGACCTGGATCTGGATCTGGAGCAAGCTATCGAGGTCACCAAACGCCGCCTGCTGACTCGTATGACGACCGAACAAGAGAGCAGACAGCGTGAGAACGAAGCTCTGCTGGAAACGCGGCGGATCAGTGACCGAGTCGATGCGTGCCGAGGCTGCGGTGCGGGCAAGTCTGGCCGCCCCCCGCTCTGATCGGCTGGCAAGCGTCCTGGCGACGCTACAACCGGACCAGTACCGGCTCGTGAGTCGAACTCCCACCCGAGATCTTGCGGTGCAGGGCCACCCTGGAACGGGCTAGACGGTCGTCGCCGTTCACAGGGCCGTGTTCCTGGTCAATCCTGAGCGCGACAGTAATGCGCCGATGGGCAAAGTGCTGCTGGTCGGTCCGACCGAGGAATACGCAAAGCACGTCCGGCCGCTTGTCAAATCACTCGACCCTCAGAACCGCGTAATGGTTCGAGGAATGCCGTCATGGCTCAAAGAGATAGCGGAGAACCGGCTGACCCTCGGCGGTCCACCAAGCGGATCCAGACGAGATGTCAGCTGGTCGGTGGGGACCATGGCCTACCACGCCGTCAATCTCCTATCCAGGTCGGACCCAATGATCAGGCGGCGCAAGCTCACCAGCGATGGGATCAGGAAGGTCTACACGGCGATCAAGAACAACCGGGTAGGCGACCGACAGCTAACCGAACACCCGGCGCTGGTGTCCTGGGCGCGTTCCCTGCCGCCCCACAAACAAGCGGTGCAACTCATTCCATACGCACCGCTGCTAGCAGCCTGCTCGCTGGCAATTTGCCCCGCCGACAAGCGCTACGGGTACGACCACATCATCGTCGACGAGGCTCAAGACATCAGCCCCATCGAGTGGCGCATCATCAGCCTGTTCAATCGGGGGCGGTGGACCCTGGTCGGCGACATGAACCAGCGACGCAGCGACTGGAGCTACCAGAGTTGGGACGCGCTAGCTTCCAGAATCGGCATCGCTGACCCCGACGGACACTTCGCGCCGGAGGACTTCCAACGCGGCTACCGCTCAACCTTGCCCATCATGCGCTTCGCAAATCGCCTGCTCGGCGATGCGGCATCCCCTATCGATTGCCTTCAACGAGAAGGACCCGAACCGCTCGTGATGCGCCGAATCGCGGGCGACCTGTTCGTCGCGACGATCATGAGCGCCGAGACGCTCGCGAGTCGCCACCCGCAGGGCACAACAGCCATCATCTCCGTGAGCCCCGGGAAGATCATCGGCGTACTCAGGTCAAGTGGCTGGGTGGGCGTGCCCGAGGCAGCGCGCACTTGGACCAAGGGAGGCGTCAGACTCACGATCGTCACTCCCGATGACTGCCGCGGCCTGGAGTTCGATGGAGTCCTCGTCGTTGAGCCCGACGACTTCCCCAAGAACCGCGATCGACTCGGTCCCCTCTACACCGCCCTGACCAGGGCCAACCGGGAACTGAACATCATCCACTCCAAACCGCTGCCGCCACCGCTTCGCCAGCGGGCGCCGGCGTAGGCCCTGGCGGAAGCGGTGGAGCGTGAACGAGTGTCTGGTTTCCCTGTGTGAGCAGCTTTCGCTGGCATCTGCGGGCTACCCGATACCGTTCCCTACCAACAGCCAACAGCCCGTCCACCCTGGCAAGTAGTTCAGCGCACTAGTCCGGGCTCGCCATTCGGACTACGAATCGGCGACTGCCACGTCTTGTACTCCGGTTGGGGTCAGGCGCACGAGCCACTTCTCGCTGATGGTGATCCCGCAATCGGCGAGGAGTTGCTCGTATTGGCCGAGTTGTGCGGAATACAGGCCAGCGAACTCGGTGACGCTGCGGGTGGTTGAGTCGGTCTTGTAGTCGACGAGCACCCAGCGAACGACCGAGCCGTGATGTTCGGCGAACAGCAGGTCGATGATGCCCTGCGTCACGATCAGTTCGTCACCTGTCAGCGCCGAACCGGCGATCGGCAGCTCGCGGCGAAGTACCGTGGCGTGCGCGGCCCGTCGCAGCACCTGCGAACCCCGAGCGTGCTCCAGCAGTTTGCGAGCCACGGCCAGGTCTGATTCGCCGAGTTCGTGCAGTCGACTGAGCGACGCCACCAGTCCTTCGACGAAAGTCGCGTCCTGTCCCGATGTGAATGCTGCCAGGTCGACTAGCTCGAGCGCGGCGTGGACACAGTCCCCGACGGACTTCGCCGAGGTCGGCACTAGCGACTCAGGTTCGTTCGAAGTGTCGGCGATCGTCTCGACTCCGACTGTTGAAGAATCGTCGCCGACGCTAATCGACGGCTTCTGGTGTCCGGCACCGCTGGGAGTTGCACGTCGCAGAACTTGTACCGCGGACCGGCGCACCGCAGCCAGGCGGCTCTGCACGTCCCCAGGTCCTCGCAGGTCCAAGCTCGCCGCCGGCATCCTGCGAGGATCCGTCTCGGGTGACGCGTCGGCGCCCACCGTGATGCCGATCGAACGCACCGACGGATCGGCGAGAGCCTCCAGCGATGACTTGATGTGCCCCTGGTCCAATGGCTGCGGCCCGTCCTTCTTGGAGGTCGCGACCCCGGAGATCACTAAGTGGTCGCGAGCCCTGGTCATCGCCACGTAGAACAGTCTTGTGTCCTCCGACGGTTCGGATTCGGCTGCTGATTCTGAATCGGCTTCGGGGTAGTAGCTGTAGTCCTGGTTCAGGTGCGTGTGAACGTCATCGTCAAGCAAGGTGATCGATTCCTTGCCGGACGACTTGGCGCTTTGGGCCGCGACGATCACAATTGGCCATTGCAGACCTTTAGCCTGGTGGATGGTTGTGATCGTGATCCCGGTGGCGTCTGGCTCATCGAGCACTGAGTTGTTCTTCCATGGAGAGCCGGCAAGATCGCCTACAAGCCACTCGGCGAACTCGTCATCGGTCTCCAGAGTGCGGTGCTGGTGGTCTACGAGAAGATCAACAAGCAGGCGCACCTCGCGCCACGCCTCGTCACCATTTCCTGCTACGGCCAGTACCGCCGGCACTTCTTGGGCGTTGACCAGATGCATTGCTGCTTCGCCCGCACCGCGCGCCGTGAACACGTCGCGTCCTGAACGCATCGTCCGCAAAGCCTCGGTGACCGGATCGCCTGGGATGTCGTCTGACCACAACCGAAGCCGACCGGCCCGCAACGCGTGGCGAGTCAGTTCCAAGTCCGTGCACGCGAACAGAGGAGACCGCAAAGCGATCAGCAAAGCCCGGGTGTTGTCCGGTTGGGCAAGCGCCAACAGCGCCGCGGCCAAGCCTTCGGTCAGTGGGTGGCGGGTCACGCTGCGGCTCGCGCGCACCGACGTCTCAACATTGCGGGCCCGAAGTGCTGCTTCGATTGCGGCCACTGGTGTCCGGCTTCGCACCAGCACGGCGATGTCCGCAGCTCGCGGTTTCCGCCACTGCTTCGTGTGTGCGTCCTGAACCAGTGCTTCGTCATCGGATAGGAACGACACAACTACGTCGGCGATAGCTTCGCTCTCTGCCAGTTGATAGTCCTGGGCTTTAGGGCCCGCTGTCGTCGGGGCGTCCGCAGGTTCGACAGGGTCATCGGTTTGGACAGGGTCATCGGTTTCAGCCGAAACCGGGGCCTGGGCGTGTAGGAACGTCACGCTGCCCTGGCTGTCGGTGCGCGATGCTTGGATCTGCGTGTGTTGTGGATCGTCCGCGAAGATCGCATTCACCGCCCGCACGATGACCGGCAGGCTGCGGAAAGTCGTGGCCGCATGTTCAGGTTCGGCGTCGCCCAGGACTCTTCGCTGGAGGGTGTCGAAGGTGGCGTGATCAGCCCCTCGGAAGCCGTAGATGGACTGTTGCGGGTCACCGACAACGGTGAGGCCTGCCTCTGTGGCGATGAGCAACAGCAGTTCCATTTGGGTCGCGTCGATGTCCTGGGCTTCGTCAAGCAGGATGGTCGGGTACCGGGTGCGCAACGCCAATGCCGCAGCGTTGTCTTGTTTCACCAAGCGCAGCGAACGCTGCAGCAACTCGTCCTGATGCAACCAGTCGGACCCACCTTTGGAACGACCCCAGTAGTAGGCCTCCACTGCTTGAACGCCAGCTACACGTGCGTATGACTCCCTGAGTTGCCGCTGCCATTGCGCAAGCGCATCGTTGTGTGCCTGCAGGCGTTCTACCGCGGCTACCAGCGCGGTGAACCCTTTCTTGTCGCATTGGTCTGCCATGGCTTTTGTCAGCCATGAGCTTCGTCCAGGCTTGATCGGGTGCACCACCGGCGCATCCGGCGCCCCGCTGGCCAGGCCTGCCAACCGGTCGGTGGCCGCGTCGGCGCGCTTGGCGAATTCGGCAGAAACCTTGATCGTGATTTGCGAAGCGGCCTCACTCATCTCGCGGTTGAGAGCGCCCAGAACGACCCGTGCTTGGGACGTGGTCAGCATCTCGCTCGGCGCCTGAGCGCGCTCGGCGAACTGCGCCCAGGCCGCCATCTCGACCACCTGAACATCATCTAGATCTTTGAGTGCCCACGCGGGCGCCCGCAGGATGGCCCCGGTGACTTTGTCGATGAGGTTGGTGCCATCAATGCTCAGATACATGGTCTTGCCAGTCTTACTGTCCGTGCGTCGTGTCAGGTCCGGATCGATGCCGTGTTCAGCGGACAACGTGTCGATTCGGGAGCGAATGCGCGCAGCCATCGCACGCCCGATCGTCGGTTCCAACTGCTCGACCACGTCGACGCCGAAGGAGATTTGAGCTGACACCGCCTGCTGCATGAGAATCCGGCGAGCGAAAGAGTGAATGGTGCCGATGGGTGCTGCCGCAAGCTGATCGAGCACGAGTTGGGCTCGCTCGGTGCGCGGGGATGCAGGCTCAGAGACGATGCCGCTGAGCCGCTCCCGGATCCGATCGACCAACTCGCGTGCGGCCGCCTCGGTGAACGTGATGACTGCGACGTTTGCCGGTTCCAACGGGGCCGTCCCGTCGACGATCAGCGCGATGTAATGGTCGACGAGCCAGGTGGTCTTGCCAGCACCCGCAACCGCGCGTCTGACTACTGCCGCCATCAGATACCACCCTCTTCCTCAAGGGCCAGTGCTGCGCCAACAGCGAGAGCACGGTAACCCTGCTTCTGCGAGCCGTACCGGCTCTGAGCCGGGACGACGTCGTTGCACACAGGGCAGTAGGCGTCGTGGGAGTCCGACCAGGCCAGGCTCGGAAATACCCCGTCGAGGTTGGCTTGAACCCGCTGCGCCAATTGGTCGAACAGGTAGGACTCCAATGTTTGGCGGTCATACCAATCGGGAGGGTCTGGCTCGCCTAGGGTCTGCGCTTGGTACTGACCTGCCCAGCCACTGGCGTAGAGCAACTGCGCCCGTCCGTCGACGTCCAGCAGCCGCAGCCATGCATACACGGCGAGTTGGAAACCGCTTCCCGCCCGGCCGGTCTTGTAGTCCGTGACCACGATGCGTTCGGCCGGCAATTCGTCGATGCGATCGACCCGGCCGCCGACAAACAGCGGTCCCGTCGGCAAGTCCAGAGGTCGCGGTTCGAGCACTGTTTCAGAGTCCGAATCCACGGATCCGCCGAGGTCGGTGGTAAACGCTTGTAGCCGTTGGATCATCGAGTCGATGGTCCGAGCCTCTTGCCATAACCTCGCCGGGTCGACGCGGTAGCGGAACCCGAGCAGATCGTCCTCGGCGTCTTGGCCTACCGCTCGCCGCGAATCCGGTCGTCCCCCGATGGCGTCCCACAGCGCCTGCTCGATGTCCTCTCGCGACGGCGGATCGACCAGGATCGTTTGGCGCTGCGACAGCAGGAAGATCGCCTGATGAAGCCAGGTTCCCCTGGTTGCGGCATCCATCTCCAATGGATCCCACTGCCCCGGCTCATCGACCTTGACCACTCGTGCAGCCCACCAGCCGATAGGGCAGCCCAACAGTTTCTCCAACGCAGATGGCGAGGCGTTCTGGGTCCCGTCGGAGCGGGTGTCAGGGGACAACTGAGCCCGCTCTTGCGGTTCCAGGTTGCGCAGATCTCCGTTGAAGTCATCCACCAAGCCACGCGCCGGCGGATCCAGACGCGAATCGGTGCACCGTAGAGCTGCGCCAACGTTCCGCTTCATCAGAGGAGCCAGTTCGTCCACATCGATCCCGCAGCGCAGCTGCAACGCTGCGGCGTCGGCCGACCCGAGCAGGCCGAGATCGCCGTTGGCGGCACTGGTCTGCTGCGCTTCGATCGAACCGTAGGCGCGCACCGTGGCGCCCTTGAGATGGCGCGAGGGTTCCCGCACGATCGTTCTCAGCAGGTCGCTGCGAGCAAAGGACATTACGGTCTGCTTGCTCATCGCCCGGACGGCAGCCAACAGCCGTGCGTCCTGTTCGGCCAGACGGCGACGATCCGCGGGCACCGCCCGTAGACAGATGACCTCGTCCGCCGTTAGCGGACCGACCGCGGACTGCGCTCCCGGCACAAGGTCGTCAGAAAGCCCGACGACGATGGCCAGTTCGGGGGCCATCGCCCATCCGGCGGACAGTGGAACGACGCGGACGCCCTCGCTGTGCCCCGCTGTCGACGAGCGCAGCTCAGCGGCCAGTTCGTCGCGGGCTTCTTCCCACCCGGCTGTCCCCCCGCGGGCAGCCCACCGGTCGTACAACGCTCGCACTTGCGTTCGGGCGACGGCATCGGCCTGTGATGATGACGATGACGGGAAGATCGCCGCCAGAGCGGCTGCCAGGTCGTTCCAGGCCGGTGCCCTGCCCGTCGCACTCGTCACCACGCTGAGGGCAACAGCGACCTGGTTCACCGCTGTTGCTGCAGCCTGGTCGGCGCAGTCGGCCGCGGATCCAGCCCAGCCGCGCGGGTCTGTTCCCCGCAGTGCGTGCCACACGTGCCTCAGCCGTGCCGTGGTGATGGGGTTGCCTTCGGCATCGGCGAACCTGCCGGCTTGAATGACCCGTCGGATGTGATCGAAGCTCAGGTCCCCGGGGTCGTTGACGTCGTCGATCGCCGACAGTACCGCTGTGCAGAGCCGTCCAACCGGCGTGGCGCTAGCGCGCGAGCCGGCGCTGCTCCCTCCGTCATGGGGCACCCCGACTGCTTCGAGCCCCATCCCCAGTAGCGACGTGTAGCGGGCCAGTTCCGCGCCCGGAACGACGATGGCAATGTCGCGCGCTGCGATCCCTGATTCCAAACCCGCCGAAACACGTCGGGCGGCCAGGCTAGCCTCATCGACCGGGTCGACCGCAGAAATGAGCTCAGCGCCCTTCCAACCACTCGCGATGGCCGGCTCGATGCGCAGGACGGTCGCCTGTGCGGCAAGCCGTTCCAACCACTGCGCCTCCATAGGTGTCGGAAGACAGACCGTGGAGTCAATCCACAATTGCTCGTCCCCGTTCGACATCGGATGGGACAACACGACGGAGGGCACGGTGGCTCCCACTTCCGCAGCGTCCTGAACGACGCGAGCGTGCAGAACGTCAATGCCTTCAAGCCTGGCGTGATCCGACGGCGTGGGACCGGCGTCGATCAACTCGGCTCGTTGGCTCGGCAGGGCCTGGTCCCACAATTCGAAGGCAGCGGCCAGCGCGTCGACCACCCCGGGTAGGCCGGTGAGCGGAGCGAAGAAGCCGGACCCGGCATGCAGGCGAATCAATTCGTTGAGCCGGTACGGATCGGCAGGCGGGGCGACCGCACTCGCCACGCGCATGATCGTCGCCACGGTGACACCGATGTGAAGCCGCGGCGAGTCCGAGCGGGCGAGCGTGGTCCGTAGTTCGTTGGCCTGCTGCTGGGTCGACACCAGGACGGTCACCGGCGCGGTCGGGTCCGACTGCCGGAACGCGCGTACCGCATCGTCCAAGAGATTCAAGTAATCCATCACGTCAGATCGGTCTCCCCTTCTTGGGTCCGGCAGCCCGCACTCTCGGCCATGCGGACGATGTTCACCACGCCTCGTTCCAAAGACACCAGGCTCATCAACAGGTCACGGGCGCTAAAGAACAGCTCCGTGGCGCCGTCTTCCCATTCGCCGCAACTGGCTTGCACCCCCGCGCCGAACGCGGTGAGGTCGACGCCTTCGAGATCCGGTCCGAGCTGCAGCTGCGCCCCTCGACGGTCGCCGTACTCCCACACCAGGCAGTCGCTTTCTCGCAGCGTCATCAGCACGGGGAACAGGCTATGCGCGTGAGCGAGTTCGTACTTCCACATTGGCCCTGGAATCCGCAGGTCCCGCATCCTGCGCGTGGCGAGTTCGAAGAACTCCACCCATGAGCCGTCGGCCGAGGGGTCGTGTCCGGCAAGGACCTTCAGTGCCAACAGTGCCGTGTGACACAAATCGGGTGACGGATTCCGGGCCCGGGGACCGGGCTCATGCGGCCCGGCCCTGGGTCGGGGACGACCGGCGGGCGTCCGCGACGGCCGCAGGGGCGTGGTCGATCAGCCACTGCACGAACTCCTCGTTGAGCAGAGCGCCGAGGCTGCGCTGCTGACGAATCAGCGTGATCGCCTGACCAGGTGTGAGCCCGGCCATCACCAGCACCAGGGCGGTGACCAACCCGGAACGGTTCATGCCGGCCTGGCACCGGATCAGCACCTGGTCCCCCTCGGTCCAGCGCTGGTAGGCGAACCGGGCCGCCCGCACCACCCGGGCCACGTCCGAGCCGTGCAGGTCGGCGTCGCAGAAGCCGTACCGGACTTCCTCCACACCCCACGGGGCCGGGGAGGCACTGGCATACAAGGTGACGATCACGTCGTACGGAACGTGATGGGAGTACCGCTCGTTACGCCCGACCTGCACAACGTCGTCGTCCTCGGTGCCGCCCTGGAACAGGCCCGGCACGATCTGCGACCCGGCATAGGCCGGCATGACCCAGGGCTGGCAGGTGCGGTGCAACGCCGCGATGCTCGGGTCCGGCAAGGTGGCGGCCAGGTCCGCAACGGCGGTCAGGCGCTGGACGCGGACCGATGGTGCATCTGTGGTGATGTCAATCTCGAATGCATTCAACTTCGTCGTCCTTGTCGTGTGCGGCCCGCAGCAACAGGTGTTCCTGCTTCAGCTGAACCGTGATGGTGGTGGCCGTTTTCGGCCTTCACATATCTCGACGCCGACGCGATACGAAAGGTGAACTGGTTTACAAAGGAAGTTCCCAAGACCAATCGCCGACAGCAACCAGAGCAGGACGAAACCCCGTCCTACGTTCGGCTGGTCGGCATATGCGTTCGTCTGCTCGCCGGGTTGCTGGTCGTTTGGTCGCAACATGGCCGAGGCCGCAATCATGAAGTCAGGTCAGGCGTCGCCGACAGGGCTTGGCTTCAGCACATGGCCGAGAGCACCGTCGTGTGGGCGGTCCCGCAGATCAGGACTGCCAGATCGCGCGGATCGGCAGGGCCATGATCTTCTCGTCCAGATGGCAACTGCCGGACCTGGTATGCAAGACCACACCACTGAAAAGATCACCTCCGACGCGACCACGGTCGGACTAGCCCGCGCCCGATCGGCAGGCGAGTTCCAGTCTGTCGAGTGGTTGGTCAAGCGTCTGGCGCACCACGTCTGCACTGACTCGGAAGTACTCGTGCGCGAGGATGTCGCGCATACCGGTGATGCTGGTCCACGGGACTTCGGGGTGAGCTTCCCGAAATCCCTGATCAAGGAACTTCACGGCTTCTCCGATGACCAAGAGATCGTAGAGGATGGCGTCGTACGCAGTGTTGAAAAGCTGCCCAGACCCAGATCGTTCAGCCTGGACAAGGATCAGTTCGGCGTCTTTGGCCGCCTCTATCCGTTCCAGGATGTCGCCAAGTCTGCGGGCCTGATTCCTGGTCACAGTGGCACAGCCTCGGCCAGCGCCCGGGCCGCCACAGACGCCTTCAGAGCTGAAACTGGAGCGACGTCGACCCGCTCGCCGAGCAAGTCCTCGAGTTGTGCGCGCAGGTCGATAATCGGCAGCAGTCCCTTGGTGATGTCGAAATCAACCAAGAGATCAATGTCGCTATCAGGCTCATCCGTTCCTCGTGCGACCGAACCGAAGACCCGCACGTTCGAGGCGCCGACGGCCCTCGCGAGCTGGATGATTCGCTTGCGGTGCCTGCGCAGATTAGCGGCGCGTTGGCCGGCTAGATCCGTAGTCGGCGCGGGATGCGTTCCCAAATCCAGATCGGCGCCGGCGGCTCTTACAAGCCGCTGCAACGTTGCCACCGACGGCGAGACGGTGCCGTTCTCGTAGCGTGCAACCGCCGCCTGCGACGTTCCGGCTCGGCTCGCCAGCTGCGCCTGCGTCAGCCCGGCGGCACGGCGCACTCCAGTTAGCAACGTCGTTACGTCCACATCCGAAGTATGCCGGTACCGGCATACCTCACACAATGGGTGTCGCCTGCGAGGGTGACGGCCCTGCCCGAAACGGCGACATGAGGGCACTTCGGAGCAGCGTTGCGGAGGTGGTTGCCGTGGTGGTCTGACCGGCGGCCGAAGCTCTCAGGATGCTGCCCCATTCGACAAGTACTGCCTCGGCTGGACCCTGCGGACCGCAATCAACCCCACTGGTACCCAAACCATCCTGTCGACTGGGACCATGGTGTTGCTGTTGTGAAGGAGGGATGAGTCGTGGCCACACTGAGTTCCGACGAGACACGCAAAGTTGTGCCATCGCAACGCAGGAAGCTGCGTCATCCCTCTCGCCGCCTTCGAATCGGACTTGCTCAGGCGGTGTGCGCGATCGTCGGGTTGGTGCTGGCTCCACTAGCGGTCCGGGCACCGTGGGATCCGATGTTCCCAAGCACCTCGACAGCAGAGGTGATGCTGGCACTGGCCTTCTCGACTGTCGGCCTGATCACGATCATCTTCTCGCTGCTGTTCGCCGTGGTGCAGTGGGTCTACGCGACCTTCTCGATGAGGCTTCGCAAGTTCGAGAACCAGCCCTTGACCTGGTGGGTGTTCGGACTGGCCATCGGCATCTTCGTGTACTCGATGTTCGCGGCTGCGCTGACCGCCCGGGCGGAGCAAGTGTCATGGGTCGTGCCCGGCATCACCGTCATAGCGACGCTGCTCACGCTGGTGCTCATGCGGCGGGTCCAACTCGAGGCCTTCACATCAATTCAACTCGGCTCAGCATTGTCAGGCCTGTGCGCCGAGGGTCTGAGCGCCGTCACCGCGAACTACCCCGAACTCGGTGACGACGACGCGACGGCGTTCCCTTCGAGCCAGTCGGAACCTATCGGAACGAACGTCGTGTGGCACGGTCCACCCGCTGTCCTTCAAGAGTTGAACGAAACAGCACTGGTCTCCCAGCTGGACGGCAGCGGCGGCCGATGTGAGCTGGCAGTGGGAGTGGGCAGCTTCCTGGCACCGGGCGCACTCGTCGCGACGGTAACCGGCGAGCAACCTGTGGACCTCGCTCGAGTATTCGTTACTGGCCCTGACCGAACGATGACGCAGGATCCGCAGTTCGCGATCCGACTCATCGTCGACATCGGCCTCAAGTCACTGTCGCCGGCGGTCAACGATCCGGCGACTGCCTGCCAGTCGATGGACGCCCTGGAGCCGATCCTGCTTCACCTGGCGGCCCGCAAACTCGCGACCGGCGCGCTGCGCGACCGAGGCGGAGTTGTCGTCGTATCCGTTCCCGTACCCACGTGGGATCAGTTCCTGGCTCACGCGGTGGACGACCTGGTGGTGTGTGCAGCCCCACTGCCGACAACCACCCGCCGCCTTGACCAACTGCTTGCAGCGGTGCAACGGGCCGCTCCTGCGTCCCGCAAACCCGCCGTCGAGGTCCGCGTCCGGGCCTTGCACGAGCTGTCACCGCACATAGGAACGTTTGGGTCACGTCAGTAGCGACCGGCAGGGACTTGCCTGGTGCAGGTGCAGTCCGGCGCTGGGCGCGGCTACGAGGTGGACGCCAGACCCGGCCTGGTGCTCGCCGATATCGATCACGAGGCTGACGGGGGCCATTTGTGTCACACCCCTGCGGCACTGTTGGGAAAGGACGAAAGACGTCGATCGGCACCAACCGGAGCCGAATCCCGCGCCCAGGGCAGGCACCCTTCGGCGCGACATGCAAGGGAGACCGGACATGACCGTAATGTTCCCAGCGCCTGTCGACGACACGACGCTCGAAGCGATGTGGCCGATCTCGGTGCGGCAGGCGATCAGGATGGGCATGAACTCCCAGGACGCCGAAGATACTGCTCAAGAAGCGGTCCTGGGTCTGGCGAGCCTGCCCGAGGCACCGCGCAATCCAGTTGCCTGGATCACCTCCGTCACCGCACGCCTGGTCTTCGACCAACGCCGAGGTCAGAGCCGGCGACCCAACCTGGGCGACCTTGATGAACTGGCCGAGCAGAGGCGGGAGTTGCGTCACTTCGTGGAGCGCGAGTTGAGCGCAAGCTACCCCGCGATCACCCCCCTGGCGTTCGAGCAGATCTCGGCAATCTTGGCCACTGTCGTTTCGCAACGGGAGGTCGAGGTACTGAAGATGGTAGCCGAGGGTTGCAGGTACAGCGAGATCGCTGACGTCCTCGGCTACGCGGACGCCGACACCGTCGAAGCCACCGTCGGCAAGGTGCGCAGGAAGGCGACCGAGATCGCCAATGAGCTGGTGGAACTGCGCCACCACCCGCGGGGATGCTGATTGATCCCCCCGGCCCCATCGCGCTAGGAACCTCCCGATCGTGCACCACTGGACGATCTCGGGCAGCGTGTTGTCAGTCCAAACAAGTAATGTCCTGACAAGCAGCAACGTCCATCGCCCGGGGGTCCGATGTCACACGACGGCTTAGGTCTTGACAAGGCCGACGCTCCGGACCGGACGTTCGCTGAGATCCCAGAGCAGTTCTGGGTCGCGAGCAACGACTTGGCTTTCGCCATTCGTGACAAGTTCCCGGTCTCCTCAGGGCATACGCTGGTTATCCCGCGCCGGACCGTTGTGGATTGGTGGCAGGCAACCCCGGCCGAGCGCCTCGCATTGCTCGCGTTGGTGGATGAGGTCAAGGCCGATCTGGATGGCGAGTTCACGCCAGCTGGCTACAACGTCGGGTTCAACGATGGCCGCGCGGCTGGCCAGACGGTGTTTCATCTGCACCTGCATGTCATCCCCCGCTTCCACGGCGACATGGCCGACCCGAGCGGTGGCGTTCGACATGTCATCCCGGAGAAAGGGAACTATCGGGGAAACTCGGCAAAACCAGACTTGGTTGCTGCCGGCCAACCAACGGTGGATCGAGTGCACGACGCACCGGGCCGGTCGCTGCTTCCGGCGTTGGTGGACGCCATCGCACATCCCGCGATCAACACCGCCGACCTGGCGGTCAGCTTCGTCATGGTGTCAGGCCTTCGGGTCCTTAATCCGATCCTGGACGTCCTGCTGGACCGCAACAGCGGGCGGATACGACTACTGACTACCGATTATCTGGGCGTGACCGAGAAGGATGCCCTGGAGCAGCTTCTGAAACTCTCGGTCCAGTCCGGCGACCGATTCCAGGTCCGAGTATTTATGTCCGGCAACACCAGCTTCCACCCAAAGACCTACATCCTGACTGCGAGCTCAGGTGCGAGCGCTGGCCTGCTATTCGTGGGGTCCGCGAATGCAAGCAGATCGGGCCTAGTGGATGGGCACGAATGGACCCTGGAGAGTCGCGACTCAGAGGCAATTGCCAAGGCCCTGCAACGATTTGAAGAGCTGTGGGAGGACGGCCGAAGTGTGCCGCTAACCCGGCCTGTGATCGATGCGTATGTGCAGGCACCTCGACGCCTCGACGGCGAGGCCGCGCTCACTGAACCCGCAACGCAGCCGGTTGCTCCCACGGAGATTCAGTCCGAAGCGTTAGATGCGTTAGCACTGACCCGAGCGGACGGTTTCGGTGCCGGGCTGGCGGTGATGGCGACCGGTTTGGGCAAGACTTGGCTGGCGGCCTTTGAC
>JBAXOQ010000033.1:0-21540 GCA_037133175.1 Actinomycetes bacterium | reverse complement strand
TGGTGGTGGCGTTGCGACGGTCCCTTCGGATGGCTACCGCGATGTCCGCCCGCGGCTTTGACCCGTACGCTCCTCGGACGTTCGCTCGCGAATCTCGGCTGGGTGCCTCGGACTGGGTCGCGATGGCTATCGGGCTGGCTTTGGCCGTGGCCGCCTCCTACGTCGCCTTCGTTCAGGGGGTATGGCAGTTCTCGCTGGTATGGCCGACGGGCTGAGGCACGATTCCCGCGCTGCTGTTGAAGTCACACACCCGGGTCAGCGTGTCAGCGGCATGTGACGGCTTGACCGTGATTTCGTTGCTAAATGGAAGTTGAGGATCGCACCACACCCAATACACCCGAGCTGCCTGCCACAGCCGAGGTCTCGCATGTGGCCCGCAGTTCGCGTGCCCGCACCCAGGATGCCGATAGAGCGGTCACTGATCGAGTCGTCGATGTGACCGACGTGACGAGGGCACGGCGGGCGGCCCAGAACTGGCAGGTGCTCAGACAACAGATGAAGCTGCATGGCATCAGGTATCGGGACATGATCGACTACCTGCTCGGTTTCTTGCCGTGGGTCGGCTTCTTCGTCGTATCCGTGGTGCTGGCGCACTCCTCGTTCGCGCTGGTGTTGGCCTGCCTCGTGGGGCTCGGGCTGTCGGTGGCGATGGCCCTGCCAACGTTCCGGCTCGGCCCGCGGACAACGCTGGACATCGGTGGACTGGTGTTGTTCCCCTCGGTGCTGGTTATCCAACTGATCACCGGTGTATTCGACCAGAACCGGTGGTCCAGTGTGCTGGTAGCTGCGGCGCTGGTCGTCGCGGTCGGCGTGGGCTTGGTCCGGGGCACTCCGTTCACCGCGGTGTATGCGCGGCCGACCGTGCCGCAGGTTCAGTGGGATGACTCGGGCTTCCTTGCATTCCAGAAGCGCATCAGCAGACTGTGGTTTTCCGGCCTGGCACTGGTGGCGATGTCGATTCTGGTGTCCACCGCATTCTCGCCTGATTCGGTACTGAGCGTGTTCTTCGGCTGGGTCGTGCCAACCGCGATCGTGGGTTTTGTCCTCTACCAGCAAGTGCTGCGCATCACCACCCACGAAGTCCTGCGCGACGAACATGTCCGTGCCCACTTCGGTCGGCAACTGAACGCTGGGGAGCCCATCCTTGACTTCGTCAGTCATGTCACGGCTATCGGTGAGCCGCAGGAGGTCAAGGCGCTGCATCGCGGTTTGGTCGGGCTTGGCCTGGTCAAGGCCTGGGAGTTTCCGGACGGTCGTCATGGAACCTCCGGAGGAGTTCGACTGGGCAACCTGAACATTGCGCTGGCAGCGAGTAGTGAGGCGCACAGCAGCAACGGTCTGGCGTTCGAGCCGACGTCGCTCAACGGCCTCGGCGTGGAGTTGGACCGGCGGGGCCTGGCGCACGGCGCTGTGTCCCCGTTGGCGGCCGGCGACCGGCGTGATTACGTCGAGACAGACCTCGCGAACCTGAGCTCGCCGGGTTCTCTCACCGTCGAACTGTCGGCTGCGATGGTGCCGGTACGGACCGAGTCGCCGGTGGCGCCACCGAATGCGGCCGGAATTGTTGATGTCCGACAGGTGCTGATCGGCGTCACGAATCGGCGCGCGCGAGCGTGGCAGGAACTGTTCGCGCCGACCCGGTTGGACCGCAACCCGGTACGGTTCTCGCAGGGACCGCAGGTTCAATTCGTGGCCAGTGCCCGCGACGGTATCGAATCCGTGCTGGTCGCAGTGACTGACCTGCAGGTGGCTCGTGCGGCGTTGCTGTCTGCGGGTCTGGTGGACGACACCGAGGCGATCCATGGCTCGGCCCCCGAAGATCAAAGGGAAAGTGGTTCGTTGTGGTGCGGATCGCTGCGGATCGACCTCGTTCAGGTCTGATGTGTCCCTGACCTGACGTGAGGATGTTTGCTGCGTGACCACCGAAGCGGTCTCCAGCATCGACACCAGCACCGAGCAGACCGAGCGGATGCTGAGCCTTAGCGATGCGTTGTTCGCGATCGCGATTACCTTCCTGGCGCTTGATATTGGTGACGTCGCCGGCCTGGTTCCCGGCGACGTCGGTCAGTTCTTGTACGAGCGGCTCGCGGACTACCTGGTCTACTTCGGCACCTTCGTGCTGGTCGGCTACCTGTGGTGGCGGCACCATCTGATCTTCCGCTACATCAAGGGTCGCAACGCTGGACTCTCGTGGCTCAACATCCTGCTGTTGGCTCTAGTAGCCGCGCTGCCCTACCCGGCGGCGCTGGTTCGGGAAGCGCGCGGAATGGGTCTCGCGCTGGCGATGTTGCTGGTGCCTTTGACCGCGATCGGCCTGCTGCTGTGGGCCGAATGGGAGGTCGCTTTTCACTTCCGCCTAGTCATTCCGGACCTGCCGGTGGAGACGACTCGGTACATCCGGGCGACGGTGGTGTCTACCCCGCTGGTGCTGGCAGTCGCTTCAGTGGTGGCCCTGGTCAGTTGGCAACGTGACAGCAGCCAGTTGTGCCTCGCGGCTGCAGTGGTTGGGTTGCTGTTGCTGGTCGCGCCGAGCGTTCTGCGCCTGCGGTGGCCGACTCCCGAACAGGCAGTCGAGTACCTGCCAGACTCGGTCGCCGATGCTGAGGTTTCTGCCGACGTGGCACTGGCGGATTCGAATCAACGCGCGCGGAGCATGCTCACCCGGATCCACAACGGCAGTGATGCGGACCGGTTGAAAGTGCTGACCGACGGCGTCGTGGCGATCGCTGTGACAATCCTGGCCCTGCAACTGCGACCCCCGCCGATCGGGACAGACATCACCAATTCGGCCTTGCTATCCAACTTGGCGTCCGCTCCGTGGTATCCGTACTTCCTGACCTTCGGTATCGCCGGCGTCTTCTGGCTCGGCCACGTGCGGATCTTCGAGCGAGTTCAGGGAGTCGACACCGTGCTCATCTGGCTGAACTTGATCTTCCTGATGTTCATCGCCTTCCTGCCGCTTCCGACGGAGCTGCTGGCGGTGGCCAGCAAGGGCGACGCGGTGCTCATCGAGGTCCTGTACCTGTCGGTCATGTTCATCGTCTCGGTCGTGTCGTTCACGATGAGCACCTACGCGATGTGGGCCAAGCACATTGCCCGACCCAGGTCCACCCGCAAAGCGGACCTGATGTCGATTACGTCCAGCGCCATCGGTTGCCTGGCGTTCCTGGTAGCAATCGTGCTCGTATCCGCGACGGGCAATCCGGCCTTCTACGGGTCTTTCGCACTGGTATTCCTGCTGCGCAGCTCGATCATCAAAGCCATCTACGGCGAGCGCCTCACCGAACGCTGACCCCGCCTTCCCGCCCTCGTCTCCGCAAACCCCCGCCGTGCGCCGATTTCGGGACGCGAAAATCGGCGCACGGCGGGGGTTTGCGGAGACGGTCGGAACGCCTGTGGATCGTCTCAGCGGGGACGACGCGGCATGTTGCATCGTCAGTAGATGCATCAAGTCAATCCTGCGCTCCGCGCCTCCCGGTTGTTGTCGTCCGAGTTCTCGGCAAGGGTCTTCACCCCCGATCAGGCGCAGGTCGTCGGGGTCTCCCGACACCAGCTCGTGACCGCTGTCGATCACGGTCTTCTGTTGCGCGTCAGGCGCGGCTTGTATGTTGTGGAAGCGGACTTCGAGAACGCGGTGGACAAGCGGCATCGGCACGTCGCTCTTTGCGAAGGAGTTCTGCGCAGCGTGCAGGATGCTGTGATCAGTCACGAGTCCGCTGCCCTCATACACGGGCTTTCACACGGGAACGGCCCTTCGGGAGATGGCCGGAAGAACCAAGTTCAGATTACCGTCAGTGGTTCTCATCACAAGCCGGCCGCTGGTTTCCTGGTCTCCGGAAGTGAGCTCGCTGCCGAGGACGTTGTCTTCGTAGACGGATTGCCTGTCACTTCGCTCGCCCGCACTGCTGTCGACCTCGCCCGCAAACACCGGAATCCTGATGGGCTGATCGTCGTCGACGCCGCAGCGCGGCGGTTGGTTGGCGACGCGCTCGCTGAAAGCCAGGAGTCCGCCGACCTCCGGTCTGCCGTGCATGACGCCTGTCTCGTCAGGCCCGCAATCACTGAGCTTCGTCGAGCAGTGTCCGGCATGAAGGGATGGAAGGGTGTCGGTTTCGCCCGCCAGGCGATTGCGCTAGCCGATCCCGCGGCCGAGTCAGCCTTGGAGTCGGTCTCCCGGTTCAACGCCCATCTTGCGGGACTCCCACCGGCCCTGATCGGCTGGCCGGTGTTCGGGGAAAGCGGCAAACAGTACTGGGCCGATTTCTTGTGGAAGAAGTGGATGGTTATTGGCGAGGCCGACGGGAGGTTGAAGTACGGGTTGGATCCGGCCGTGCTGTTCGCCGAGAAGGAACGAGAGGACGATCTGCGTCGAGCCGGGTACACCGTGGTCCGTTGGATCTGGAACGACGCCGTCAGTTACCCGTCGCCGATGGTCCGTCGCCTTGAAGCGGCGCTGCGGTAGGTTCTGCCGAACCGCAAACCCCCGCCGTCCGCCGATTTCGGGACACGAAAATCGGCGGACGGCGGGGGTTTGCGGGTCGGCGTGGCCCTAGCGCTGGGACCAAGCGACCAGCGCGTCGATGTTGGAGGACAGGGCCGTCGTCGCCGTGGCCTCAGAACCCTTGATCATCAGGGTGTACTTGATGGAGCCAACGTCCTTCTTGATGGGAGCTGCAGATAGCGCATAGGCCAACTCAGTCGGTTTGATCAACCACGCGCCGAGGTTGTAGGCCGTGCGGGCTCCTCCTTGCTTGGGGTTGAGGGCCTGTGTCTGCTCGTCATCCTGGTTCCAGGCCACGACCCGATAGCCGTCGCGTTCGCCAAGGTCCTGCAGATGCAAAGCCACCTGAATGCCGCCGATCGCGGGCAGCTTCATTCTCTGAATGTAAGTGATCTCTGAGGGCGAGGGCTGGTCGAGGATGGTGCAACTCTGGACGAACTTGACGTTCTCCGGGTAGTCCACGACGTCCATGATGCGAGCGACGACAGTGTCGACGTCGAGCTCGATGCCTGGTTTGACACCAACACCTTCAGTGGTCGGTCGATCCTCGTAACGCCAGGACACTCTTCCGAATCCGGTCCGCGGGATTTCGTCAATCTTGGCGAGCACTCGGCCGAGGAATGCTTCGGCATCTGGGTTCGACATTTGTTGCCTCCGTTGCTGTAGGCCGGGGTCGCTGGCGGCCTCTTTGGGTGTTGAGGCGAAGTTAGCGGGGGGCGACGCGGCGATGCGAGGTGAGTGCGCTGATCGGATTGCGAGGTGCCCGAATCACGGCAAAGACCAGAGGCTACCCTTGAGCGGAATACCCCGGTGGGGTATGGCTGTGGGTCGGCCGTTGGTCCAGAAGGCACAGCCGCATATGTACCTAAGATAGATCAACTCCTTGATTCCGGACCATTCCGCTTGGCGCGCCGATGTGACAGGATTCGCATCAGGGGCGGCGGTCGAGTCCGGCGGCGGGTGCGACGTAGCAGAGCAGTTGGGGTAGAGATGGTCTTCATTTGGACGGCGTTCATTACCGGTCTCCTGGCTGGCGGCGCCTCCTGCGCGGCTGTGCAGGGAGGATTGCTGGCGGGTCTGGCAGCTCGCAAGGTCGATCGGCAGAAAGCGGAATCGGCCTCTGTGGTTGGGGTTGGTTCCGAATCGGCTTCCGCGACGGCGACCCGAACATCCACGGTGGGCACCTCCGTGCGGGCCGACGCGATGACCGTGGTGGTGTTTCTCGTCGGCAAGCTGGCTGCGTACACCGTCCTCGGGTTCGCTCTCGGGTTGCTGGGCAAGGCCATTGAAATCACTCCGCAAGTTCAGGCCATCATGCTGATTCTGGCCGGCTTGATGATGTTGGTCATGGCGCTCGATTTGTTCGGGGTGAAGGCGGTTCGAGCTTTCGTGCCGACTCCGCCGGCATCCTGGACTCGGGTGGTGCGCAAACGGTCCAAGGACACTGGACACCTGGCCCCGCTGTTGCTCGGAGTCTCAACGGTTTTGCTGCCGTGCGGTATCACGATCAGCATGGAGATCGCCGCGATTGCCACCGGTTCACCGCTACTCGGAGCGGCCATCATGGCTGCTTTCGTGATTGGCACGGTGCCGCTGTTCTTCATCATCGGATTCGCCGCACACCGGCTCACCGGGGCTTGGGGTGGTCGGCTGGCCGCGGTGACTGGCATTGCCGTTCTGGTTGCCGGACTCCTGGCGATCAACGGTGGTTTGACGCTGGCTGGCAGCCCGGTAACCCTGGCAAGCATCGCTGGACTTGACAAGAAGGTGGAGGGATCTGCCACCGCAGAGGCTTCTGGCAAACAGCGGGTCGTCATTGAGGCTTCATCCTCGGCGTACACCCCGAATGCGATCACAGCCAAGGCCGGTGTCCCGACTGACCTGGTCGTGCGCGGAGTCAACGCTGCGGGGTGCATCCGATCCTTCACGGTACCGAAGCTGGGGATCGAGGAGACGATTCCGGAGAACGGCGTCGTCACCATCCCGTTGGGCACGCTCAGCGCCGGCCGGTATCCCTTCAGTTGCTCGATGGGCATGTACAGCGGGACGATCACGGTGGTCGCATGAGTCAGGTCGTCAACCGGTTGGCCATCACCGGCATGCACTGCGCGAGCTGTGGGATCCTCATCGATGAGGTCCTTGAAGAGCTCCCCGGCGTGACGAGGTCGAGCACCAGTGTGCGCAAAGAGGTGTGCGAGGTGGCGTTCGACGATTCGCAGACCAGCCTGGCGAAGATCAACGCGGAGATCGGCACGCTCGGCTACGGTGCCGAACTGATCAGCGGAAAGTAACCGCTCGGCCTGCGGTCGGCATTACCGCTGCCGGGTGCGGGCTAGGACTCTGTGGCGACGTTTTCGACGAGCCACGCCTGTAGTGGCGCCATCTTTCGCCACTGCTCAACGGCCCAATCCAGCACCTCGGGCGTCTGCATCCACGGGCCTGCCTCCCGCTGCGCCATCGTGGACGCAGAGGTGTGGCGCAGCAGTCGGGCCTGGTCCTCGCCGATCGCTGCCGCTGTGGCCGGGGTCCGCTTGAGGGTCTCGCCGTCGAGGCCATGTTCAAGGTTATTGGCGATGCTGACCAACTCCGGTCCGTGCATCGGGTCCATGACCTGCTGGCGGAACCGCGCCAACTGCGCGCGGTCAAACTGGTGCGAGCCGACGCCGACCAGTGACGAGGTCGGGGTGAGCCGGAAGAAGAAGGTCGATACCGCGCCTTTGCGCTGACCCTCCCAGAACCAGACGTCCAAGTGGTCCTTGTACGGCGTCTTGTCCTTGGAGAACCGGATGTCGCGGTTGATTCGGAACAGCGAACCGTTGATGCGCGGGTCTGCAACGACGTTCGGGCGTAGTGCCCGCAGCGGATCGCCGGCGGCGGCGACGAAGTCGCAGCCCACCTCAACCCAGTACCGCTCGTAGTCGCCGCGGTGGGCATCGAACCAGATTTTGTTGTTGTTGCGGCCTAACTGGTTCAGGAACTCCAGTGTCTGTGGTGGGAATCCGTCGAACGTGGCCACGGTCAGGCCTTCCTCTTCGGCGGCAGCGATGACGCGAAATCGACACCCCGCTGGACCCACTCGTCGAGCACGTCGTCGTCCTTGAGCGCGGCAGCCTCGACCTCAACGATTCCGCGCATGGGTCGACCTGTGAACGTCATCGGTCGAGCGGGACCTTCGGCAAGGACCTGCTCGTATTCTTCCGGACCGACTCGGATCATTAGGAAGTCCCGAACTGGACCGCACGCCATGTTCCCGTTGATGAGGAAGCAGACCCCGCCGAACATCTTGCGTTCGCTCACCCCGGGCACGTCACCCAGGACGCGGCGCACCCGTGCTGCCAGCCTCTCGTCGTAGACCATCCGATTCTCCTTCCTACCCGGTCGATCTTCTTGCCGCGGCCGACCAACTGCACCCGCCAGACCCGACGGCCGAGTCCCGCTCCGCAAACGAATCCGTTGACTGCGGAGTTGTGGCCCGGTTTACTTGATCGAAAACGGCCACAACTTCGCAGTCAACGCACAGTCGACCGGCGCGTGCTAGCTCAGCTCTCAGTTCTCAGCTCTCGGCCTCAGCCTCGGCGGCGGCGAGGGCAGCCGCGGCCGCAGCCTCAGCTTCGGCGAAGCGGCGGTAGGACTCGCGGATCTCCTGCTCGGCGGCGGAGCGGTTGGCCCAGTTGGCGCCCTCGACCGACTTGCCGGGCTCAAGATCCTTGTAGACCTCGAAGAAATGCTCGATCTCAAGCCGGTCGAACTCGGACATGTGATGGATGTCGCGGATGTGCTCCATCCGCGGATCGTCAGCCACGACGCAGATCAACTTGTCGTCGCCACCCATCTCGTCCGTCATTCGGAACATTCCGATTGTGCGCGCCCGGATCAGGCATCCCGGGAAAGTCGGCTCCTGCACGATCACCAGGGCATCGAGCGGGTCACCATCTAGGCCAAGCGAATCGTCCACGAATCCGTAGTCGTGGGGGTAGCGGGTGGCGGTGAACAGCATCCGATCCAGCTTCATCCGACCAGTTGCGTGGTCGATCTCGTACTTGTTGCGGCTTCCGGTGGGGATTTCGATGGTGACGTTGAACTCCACGACTGCTCCTGTGCTGGTTGGGACTGTCCTCGGGGCTTAGTGTTCCGTATGAGTGCCCGTGAAGCACGATAAGTCCACTGGCTCGATACCGGAAGAGGCAAGTTGCCGGAGTCAAATGCACTCGCAGTGACCGGACAGGAAGGAAGGTAGCAGTGTCAGCGCGACACAGAAGCGTGACCGCAGGCGTCGTTGTCGTGGCGGTCGGAGCAGTTGTCCTGGCCGGAGCGATGGGGACGACGGGTGCGGTTGGCGCCAGCACCGTCAGACCGATCTCGTCGTCGACGCCGCCTGCGGCCACCGTCCCGGTACCGGACTTGCCGACTGCACAAAACCTGACCGTGCTGGCACCGTTGAACCCCGCAGCACCGGTGCCTAGCCGGGCGGGTTTGACCGCGGCACTGGCCGGTCCGCTCGCTAGCCCGGCGCTCGGACCCACGACGGCCGTGGCAATCTATGACGCCGCCACCGGTGTGCAGTTGCTCGACCAGGCTGCGTCTACCCCCGCCACCCCGGCCTCCACAAACAAGCTCCTGACTGCGGCGTCGGTGCTGACGGCAGTCGGTGCCGACCAGCGGGTTAGCACCAAGGTCGTGAGGGGCTCGGCGTCGTCCGAACTAGTCCTGGTCGGTGGCGGTGATCCGTTACTGAAGATCGCCGAACCGAAGGCAACCGAGGACGCTGATGCCTCGCTGGCGCACTTGGCGGCCGAAGCTGCCGCCGCGGTGAAGGCGGCCGGCAGCGGCGTGACGCAGCCTGTGTCGGTGCGGTTCGACGATGCCCTGTTCAGCGGGCCGACAGCCGTCGCGAGCTGGCCGCCGGGCTTCCCGATGCCGCCCATTACCGCCCTGATGGCTGACGGTGGTTACCGTGCCAGCGGTCAAAGCGACCCGTCCAAGAGCGCGGCGATGGCGTTCGCCAAGCTGCTGGGAGCCAACGGGGTGTCGGTCTCGAAAACCGTGACTCGGCAGGCGGCGGCGGGTGGCGCTGCTCTGATTGCGTCGGTCGCCTCACGCCCGGTCTCGGAGTTGGTGTTGCACACCCTCGACTTGTCCGACAATGTCGCTGCGGAGGTGCTCGCCCACCTCGCCGGCGCGAAGACCGGCGCCGGGGGGAGTTTCTCGGGGGGCGTGGATGCCTCGTTAGCTGTGCTGCGGAGTCTGAACATCCCCACCGACTCGGTGACGCTGGTCGATGGGTCGGGTTTGAGCAGGTCAGACCAGATCCCGCCGACGGTACTCGCCCGACTCCTGTCGTCCGTGGCTCGTAACGCCAACCCACAGCTGTGGGCGGTCGCCTCGGGTACGCCGATTGCCGGATTCACCGGTACCCTAGCCAACCGTTTCAAGACCGCGGCGGCGGCGCCGGGAGCCGGTGTCGTCAGGGCCAAGACCGGCACCCTGTCCGGGGTCGGAGCGTTGGCTGGATTGGTTCCGACCAAGGATGGCGCGCTGCTGGCGTTTTCGATGGTGGCACCCAACGCCAAGGACGTGCTTGTTGCCGAAGCTCAGCTTGATCAGGCCGCAGCGGCGCTGTCCAGTTGCGGATGTCGACCCTGACGTCGACCCTGACGTCGACCCTGACTTGGCCAGGTCCATGTCTCGTCTCCAGAGTCCCTTTTGTTGCCTTTGCACCGAAAAGCCGTCTAAAACCACCCAAACCGGGCGGGAAGGCGGCTTTTCGGTAGCAAAGACGAGAACAGGGGGTGGGAGTTTCGGGTGCTAGGTGACCAGTACCCCGGCCGGGCAAGTAGCGTCGGGGCATGGCTTCGGATGTAATTGATTGGGATTTGGCGATATCGACGGGTGCGTTATTGGCCCCCAAAGGTCCTGATCTTGACCTGGGTGAGGCAAAGGGCGTGGTCCGCGCCTTACGTGCGTTCGCGGACGAAGCAGTTGCACCGGTTCGGGAGTGCACCCAGCTAGTCACTCCCACCGAGGCGCCCCCCGCGGCCGTCATCGACCGTCGTGGCTGGATCGAATCCAACGTTGAGGCGATGCGGTTCGTGCTCGGTCCGATCCTGGAACGTCTTCGGGCCACCGGCCCCAATGGCGTGACTGCGGTCGGCTCGCGTGTCACAGCGGTGCAGATGGGTGGGGTGCTGAGCTGGCTGTCAGGCAAGGTGCTCGGTCAATACGAGGCCATGGTGGCACCTGGGTCGGCTCCTCGACTGATGCTCGTGGCGCCCAACATCTACCGCGTGGCCGAGCAGTTGGAGGTCGACCAACGCGACTTCCAGATGTGGGTGTGCTTGCACGAAGAGACGCACCGTGTTCAGTTCACCGCCGTGCCTTGGCTCAGTGACTACTTCGCGACCGAGGTGCGTTCCTTGGTCGCCGGAGTCGACGTGCCGATGTCCGAGATGCTCAAGCGGTATCGGCAGATCACCGGCGCGTTGATCGAGATCATGCGCGGCAAGGACGGGGCCCAAGCGCTCCTCAAGGCCGTGCAGACGCCGGAACAGCGGGTCGTCTTCGACCGGCTGACCGCGCTGATGACCTTGCTGGAGGGGCACGCCGACGTGGTGATGGATGAGGTCGGACCGGCGGTCGTGCCCACAGTCGACGTGATCCGGGCGCGGTTCGAGGTTCGTCGCGCGCAGCCTGGGGCGTTTGACTCGGTTGCCCGGCGGGTGCTGGGGATGGACGCCAAACTCCGCCAGTACTCCGAGGGTGCGGCATTCGTGCGGTCTGCCATTGACGGTGCCGGACTGGCCGGTTTCAACCGTGTGTGGGAGTCCCCGACGATGTTGCCGAGCCTGGCTGAGATCGCCGATCCGGGTCTGTGGGTCGCCCGGACCAAGGCCTAGGCGCTCTGAGCTCAGTGCAGTCGGCCGGACTGCGGGCGGCGGTGAACGCACTCGACGTGGCGCTGTCGGACCTGGTTGCTGGGAATCTGGTGCTGGTCGGCTGTTCGGGGGGAGCAGATTCGCTGGGGCTCGCCGTCGTGGCTGCGCAGCTTGCCCGGCGCGGTCGGCTCCGTTTTGGTGCAGTGGCAATCGACCATCAGCTGCAACCTGGTTCGGATGCCGTGGCCAGTCGAGCTGCCGAGCAGTGCCGCGACTTGGGTCTGGAACCGGTCGAGGTGATCGCGGTGGACGTGCCCCGCGGGCCTGGCGTCGGTGGAATGGAGGCGGCTGCGCGCGGCGCGCGACGGGCTGCGCTCGTCGGCTCCGCTCAGTTGCGCGGGGCCACGGCTGTACTGCTCGCCCATACCCGTGAGGATCAGGCCGAAACCGTGTTGCTTGGCCTGGCACGCGGCTCCGGATCCCGTTCGCTGGCTGGCATCGCGCCCCGCGACGGGTTGTGGCGCCGGCCATTGCTGAGCTTCTCCCGGGCGGACATTCGGGCGCTCTGCCATGAATTTGGACTGAAGCCCTTCGACGATCCTCATAACGACGATCCTCGCTTTCTTCGGGTTCGGGTGCGCCATGACGTGTTGCCAGTCATGCAGTCCGCGCTTGGCCCCGGTGTGGTTGAAGCGCTCGCCCGCACCGCGAGTTTGCTGCGTCAGGACTGCGACGCGCTGGACGCGCTGGCCGACGCCGAGTACGGCTCTCGGGTCACCCGTGACCTCGGTGATGTGGTGATCGCTATCAACGGTGACGCAGACCGGAGCAGCCTCGTTGAGGTTCCTGCTGCGGTCAGGAAGCGTGTGCTGCGCTTGGCGATGCTCGCGGCAGGCTGCCCGCCCGGATCGCTGACGTATAATCACTTGGAGCAAGCCGACCGGTTGATCAGTTCGTGGCGGGGTCAGGGGGCCGTTCGGTTACCCGCGGATCGCGAGTTGGGCAGGCAGTCTGCGACGCTGGTTATTCGGTGTGCGGAGCCTTTGAATCCGTCATTCGGCACGACTGACAACCCGCACAACTGATGACCCGCACGACTGATGACCCGCACGACTGACATGGCAGGCGACCGTTAGGGAGACCCGGTGGATTCGGCAGATATTGCACACGAGCTCGAAGTCGTGCTGTTCACCGAGGAAGAGATCAAAGCGCGCGTCGCTGAACTCGCCGCCCAAGTCGACGAGGACTACCTGGGTGAGCGTTTGCTGCTGGTGGGCGTGCTCAAAGGCGCCATGATGATCATGGCGGATCTGTCCCGCGCGATGAGGACCGAAGTCGAAATCGACTGGATGGCGATTTCGTCCTACGGCGCGGGTGCCGCGTCGTCCGGGGTGCTGCGGATCCTCAAGGATCTGGACACCGACATCGAGGGCCGTCACGTGCTGATCGTCGAGGACGTGCTGGACTCCGGACTAACCCTGCGGTGGCTCGTTCGCAACCTGGCGGCCCGCCAGCCCGCGTCACTGCAGCTACTCACTCTGTTACGCAAACCGGAAGCGGTCAAGAACGAAGTTGAGGTCCGGTACGTCGGATTCGACATTGGCACTGAGTTCATTGTCGGCTACGGCATGGACTACGCGCAGAAGTACCGGAGCCTTCGTTCCGTGGCGGTGCTTCGGGGTGATGCGACGTAGCAGCGATCGGGACCGTGGCGGTGTCCTGACCGGCCGCCGTGGCTGTCTGTGGTGTCGTTTCGGTGTCCGCTGTGAGTGGAACCGTCCACTCAGACGTTCAATTGTTGCGGGACTCGCATAGGCTATGGACCAATGGATATGAAGAAGGTTTTGCGCGGGCCACTGGTCTGGATTGTGCTGGCGTTCGTTCTGCTGCTGATCGGGATGAACGTCATCGCCGGTGCGAGCTCGCCCAAAGAGGTGGACACGTCGCAGGTCATCTCTGACATCCAGGGCAACCAGGCGAAGTCCGCAGTGATCACTGATCGTGATCAGATCATCCAATTGACGCTGCAGGACGGATCCAAGGAGCAATCCGAGTACGTCGACGGCCAGGGCGTCAAGCTGCAAGAGATGCTGCAGGCGAAGAAGGACTCCGGCCAGCTGTCTGGCGGCTACAACATCGTTGTGCCGACTCAGAGCATCTGGATGGCGTTGCTGATCTCGCTGTTGCCGGTGGCGATCGTGGTGTTGCTGCTGTTCTTCTTCATGAGCCAGATGCAAGGCGGCGGGTCGAAGCTGATGAGCTTCGGAAAGGCCAAGACCAAGGCGATCAACAAAGACATGCCGAAGACGACTTTCGCTGACGTTGCGGGCGCCGACGAGGCGGTCGAGGAGCTTGAGGAGATCAAGGACTTCCTGCAGGAGCCGGCGAAGTTCCAAGCGGTTGGAGCGAAGATCCCCAAGGGTGTGCTGCTGTACGGTCCTCCCGGCACCGGCAAGACGCTGCTAGCGCGTGCGGTCGCCGGCGAGGCCGAGGTGCCGTTCTACTCCATCTCTGGCTCGGACTTCGTTGAGATGTTCGTCGGCGTCGGAGCGAGTCGTGTCCGAGACCTCTTCGAACAGGCCAAGAACAATGCTCCGGCGATCATCTTCATTGACGAAATCGATGCCGTCGGCCGCCACCGCGGCGCTGGCATGGGCGGCGGGCACGACGAGCGGGAGCAGACCCTGAACCAGATGCTCGTCGAGATGGACGGCTTCGACGTCAGCAGCGGGGTGATCCTGATCGCCGCCACCAACCGTCCGGACATCCTGGATCCGGCCTTGTTGCGACCCGGCCGCTTCGACCGGCAGATCGCGGTGGACCGCCCCGACTTGGCTGGCCGCTTCGAGATCCTCAAGGTTCACGCCCGTGGCAAGCCGTTCGAGGCCGAGGTCGATCTGATGGCGGTGGCCCGGCGCACGCCCGGATTCACCGGTGCCGACTTGGCGAACGTGCTGAACGAAGCTGCGCTGCTGACCGCGCGCACCGGCAAGTCGCTGGTCGATAATCACGCGCTGGATGAGGCCATCGACCGGGTGGTGGCCGGCCCGGCCAAGCGCACAAGGGTCATGAGCGACCACGAGCGCACGATCACCGCCTACCACGAGGGCGGGCACGCGCTTGTCGCGGCGTCCCTGCCGAACAGCGACCCAGTCCACAAGATCACGATCCTGCCCAGGGGGCGAGCGCTGGGCTACACGATGGTGTTGCCGGACAAGGAACGGTACTCGACAACCCGCAACGAGATGCTGGACCAACTGTCGTACATGCTCGGTGGGCGAGCCGCCGAAGAGATGGTGTTCCACGATCCCACGACCGGCGCGGCAAACGACATCGAGAAGGCAACCGCGGTCGCCCGGGCGATGGTGACCCAGTACGGCATGACCGAACGTCTCGGCGCCATCCAATACGGCAAGGATCCCGGTGAGGTTTTCGTCGGGATGATCCAGGGCAACGGCAGGGACTACTCAGAAGAGGTCGCTGGCGCGATCGACGAAGAGGTGCGCTCCCTGATCGAGGCCGCGCATATGGACGCGTACGAGATCCTGTTCGAGAATCGCGACATCCTTGACCAGCTGGTTTTGGCGCTGCTCGACGTCGAGACTTTGAACAAGGAACAGGTCAGTGAGATCTTCAAAGACCTGCACAAGCGACCTGCCCGGCCGGCTTGGACCGGGTCAGATCGGCGTCGCCCTCATTCGCGGGGGCCAGTCGACGTGCCGATCAAGACTGACCAGATCGCCGCCAACGGTCAGACGATGCTGCCGACCGGTGACTCGGACAGGGCCGATCCGGGCAGCAAACCTCGACAGGATCCGCAGTAGCCCAACGAGGCCCGTCGTGAGCGGTCTCCTGGATTGTTCCGGAGTTGCGCCGCTGGCTGAAGCGCAGACGGAGTTCGGCCGGGGACACCGGGACTGTTCGCCCGCCATATGATCTAGTGGTGACCGGAAACGATCCGGTTGTGACAGCAGATGGTCTAGGTGTGAGTGGAGTCTGGCGTGACTGATCCGATAACCACCCCCGACCGGGCCCCGGCGGATGTCCCATCCTTTGACTACGCCCGCGCCGAGGCCGCCGTCCGCGAGCTGTTGTACGCGGTCGGCGAGGACCCCGAGCGCGACGGCCTTGTGGACACACCCAAACGGGTGGCCAGGATGTACGCCGAGGTCTTCTCGGGCCTGCGCCAGGAACCAGAGGATGTGCTCACAACGACATTCGAGCTTGCACATGACGAGATGGTGCTGGTGACGGACATCGAGCTGTGGAGCCAGTGCGAGCATCATCTGGTGCCGTTCTTCGGCCGCGTCCATGTGGGCTATATCCCGTCTCGCAATGGTCGGATCACCGGGCTCTCGAAACTGGCGCGGCTGGTGGATGTCTACGCGAAGCGTCCGCAGGTGCAGGAGCGGCTGACGACCCAGATCGCCGATGCGATCGAGCGGATCCTGCAGCCGCGCGGAACGATAGTCGTCGTCGAAGCCGAGCACCTGTGCATGTCGATGCGCGGAGTACGCAAGCCTGGCGCCAAGACGGTGACCAGCGCGGTCCGCGGCCAGTTGCTCAACCCGGCAACCCGTGCCGAAGCCATGTCCTTGATTCTGTCGTGACCTCCCGAATTCCCTCGACGTGCGCGCCGACCTGCCCGCCAAGCGCCGCCCCTTCCTTCGTTGACTGCGAAGTTGTGGCCGTTTTTGATCACCCAAACCGGGCCACAACTTCGCAGTCAACGACAACGGGAGCGGCGAGGTGTGGCTGGTGACTGAGCCAACGGTTGCCGATATCGGGGTTCCAGGGCGGACCGTGGTCATGGGTGTGGTCAATGTGACGCCGGATTCGTTCAGTGACGGCGGTCGATTCGCGACGGCTCAACAGGCGATCGACTATGGCATCGGATTGCGCGCGCAGGGTGCAGACATCGTCGACGTCGGCGGTGAGTCGACCCGGCCGGGTGCGACTCGGGTCAGCGCCGAGGATGAGAGCGCCAGGGTGCTCCCGGTCATTGCCGGACTGACCGCCGCCGGGGTTCGGGTCAGCATCGACACCATGCGGGCGGTTGTTGCTGCCCGAGCCGTCGAGGCGGGCGCGGGACTGGTCAACGACGTCAGCGGAGGCCTGGCCGACCGGGACATGCTGGCCGCCGTGGCGTCGCTGCAGGTTCCGCTGGTCCTCATGCACTGGCGGGCACACAGCCGTCGAATGGACGAGTTCACCCACTACGACGACGTGGTCGGCGAGGTGCTCGGGCATCTCGCCCGTCGACGCGACGCGGCGCTGGAAGCCGGTGTAACCCGGGACCGGATCATCCTGGACCCCGGACTGGGTTTTGCCAAGCAGCCCGAGCACAACTGGGCGTTGCTGCACGATCTGCCTGCCTTGATCGAACTCGGCCAACCCGTCCTCGTGGCCGCGTCTCGCAAGCGTTTCCTGGGCTCGCTGCTGGCTGAGGCGGACCGTGAACCACGCCCGATCCAGGGTCGCTCGTATGCCACCGACGCGGTCTCGGCCATCGCCGCGGCGAGCGGTGTCTGGGGGGTCCGGGTCCATGACGTGCCGGGGACGTGTGACGCAGTGCGAGTTGCCCAGGCCTGGCGGCAAGGAGGCCGACAATGAGCGGAATCGATCGCGAGGACGTACTCGACCGAATCACGCTGACGGGGATCAGCGCCTTCGGTTACCACGGAGTGCTGCCCGAGGAGAGGGTCAACGGACAGCGCTTCGTCGTCGACGTGGTGCTGCACCTGGATCTGCACCCGGCAGGGCGGACCGATGATTTGGCCATGACCGTGGACTACTCGCAGGTTGCGCAGTTGATCGAGGACTGCGTGTGCGGATCGCCCTGCGACCTGATCGAGGCGTTGGCCAGCCGGATCGCGCAGAGAATCCTGGACCTCGACCGGGTGTTGATCGTCGAGGTCACGGTCCACAAGCCATCTGCGCCGATTGCCCAACAGTTCGTCGACGCCGCGGTCACGATCGTGAGGGGCAGCGGATTCCGGGACGGAGGAAACGGTGGTCGCCACGCCAGTGCCAACGGTTAGGGTCGCGCTCGGGCTGGGGGCGAACCTGGGTGAGCGACTGGCTGCCTTGCAGACTGCGGTGGACATCGTCTGCCGGGACCCGCAGGTGGATCCGGTGGCCGTCTCCCCGGTCTTCGAAACCGACCCGGTTGGCGGGCCGGAGCAGCCTGAGTACCTCAATGCGGTGCTGGTGGTCCAGACCTCACTGGCCCCGGTGGAAGTGCTGGCGCTGGCCCAACTCGCTGAATTCGAACTGCACCGAGCCAGGGACGTCCGGTGGGGAGCCCGCACCCTGGATGTGGATGTGCTGGCCTACGGTGACGCGGTCAGCGCCGATCCGTTCCTGACGCTGCCGCACCCGCGCGCCGCTCAGCGCGCGTTCGTGCTGGTGCCGTGGGCGAGCGTCGACCCCGACTTCGAGCTAACTGGCACGCATCGCACCGTCGGGCAACTGCGTGACGCTTTGGGCCCCGCCGAAGTAGATGGCGTGCGTTGGTGCAGCGCTGGCAGGCTGGCGCTGCCGTAGACACCCGCAATGGGTCAGACACCCGCAAACTCCTACGACACGCACATGAATTCGCATGGATTCGTCTGCGTGTCGTAGGGGTTTGCTAGGGGGATGAGGCCAGGGTCAGGGATGAGCAGGCGGCCGGCTCGCCCTTCGTGGTGACATATGGCCGTGGTGGGTGGCCGTGGTCGGGTGATTCCAGCCGTGGCGGTGTCAAAGCGGTCGCGGTAGGCATACCCTTGGAGCGTGAGTCCCACCAGGCTGGTCCTGCTAGTGATCCTGGCCGCCTTGGCCGGTGTGATCGGGTTTTGCACGGTGGACCTGATCAGTACGGCCATGGGCGAGCCGTTTCCGGTGCCGTGGCTCGCTGCCGGGACGCTTGGCCTGCTGGCGCTGGCTCTTTTCATTTGGGCCCTGCTGATTCGTCCCAGGTTGTTGCGCAAACCAGATGCCAAGCCGATCAGTCCCTTCGTCGCGGCACGCACTGTGGCACTGGCGATGGCGGCCTCACGAACCGGAGCCCTAGTAGGTGGGTTCTACTTAGGGGTCGCGCTCGAATTGGCATCGAGGTTTGAGAACGACTACGCCCGAGCCAAGATTTGGACGGCGTTGGCCGCGGTGGTCGGGGCCCTGCTGGTGGTGCTGGCGGCGCTGTGGCTGGAGTACATCTGCCGTTTGCCGGAAGACGATGGCCAGGATTCCACCCGCATCGACGGCAACGAGGACACCGATGAGTGGGTGCTGCCGACCAATCGCGTCGTGGATGGGCGCCGAACGGCCGTCCTGACACTCCGTTCCGCATGCGCGCAGCGGTAGTGTTTGCCCGTGGACTACGAGGACTTGCCGTACGACGAACTCCGTGAGAAGGCATTCGCGCTGGCTGAGAAGCGCCACGATGTCGGCTTCTTCTACGACTTGTACCGGCACACCCCCGCCATCAATGCCACCGCCGACGAGGGCGGCTCGCTGGGCGACATCGGCGGATCGATTCTGGAACTGGTGTCAGCCGCGCGCGAGACCTTCGGTGAGGAAAACGTCGGCGACATGCAGCCGCTCTTCGTGGCCAAGTTCGCGACCTACCTGCGTCAGCATTCCTGAGTGAGCAGACTGTCGGGTGGTTGAGCCGGCTGCAGTCGCGACCAGCTTGCCTGACATCGGACTAATCTAAGGGTTGCCGTTGTTGTTGCCACCGTGACTACGACACCAGAGAACCTCGTGAGCCTTGATGACCTTTTTGGCAACGCGCACACGGCCTACCGCTTCACCGACGAGCCGGTGACGGACGAGGAACTGCACGCGATTTACGACACGATTAAGTGGGCGCCGACTTCGATGAATGTCTCGCCGCTGCGCATCGTCGCCGTTCGTAGCGATCAAGCTCGCGCGCGGTTGCTCCCACTGGTTGCGAGCTTCAATACGGTCAAGGTCGAGTCCGCCCCGGTGACCCTGATCGTGGCGGCTGACACCGACTTCCGTGAGCATCTGCCTCGGCTGATTTCCTACAAGCCGGACGCCGCGCAGATGTTCGCCGACGACGACGCCCGAGCTCAGAATGCAATCTTCAACACGACGATCCAGATCGGCTACCTGATCCTTGGCATACGGGCGCACGGACTGGACGCTGGGCCGATGCTCGGCTTCAACAAGGCCGGTGTGAACGCCGAGTTCTTCCCCGACGGTCGTCATCAGAGTGTTGTGCTGATTAACGTCGGGCATGTCCATCCGGAGGGCAACGCGCCTCGGCAAGGTCGGCTGGAGGCCACCGAGGCCGTCACGGTTCTTTGACGCGTCCCGGACGCGCACCCCGAGTCACCGCCCTCGGAGGCGATTCGCTACTTCGCCTGGTGGTGACTAGACTCCCGGGTGTTCGGCATTGAGGGGACAGTTCATGGGTGTGCGCGCTTCAGGGCCCGTTGAGGCGCTGCTGCATGCCACCGAATCGCTCGCCTTTGCCCGCTTCACCCGGGATGGGGTCCTGGTCGACTCAAATCCGCGCTTCCGGCAAGTGTGCCAGGTCGGCGACCAGCCGGTCACATTGCCCGATCTGGTGGTCGAAGGTCAGCGAGCCGAGATGGCGCGTTTACTGCAGGGCGGGGACATCCCCGGCCAGCGGCGAAACGTTCACTTCGCCGCAGGACTCCAGGTGCCCGTCTCGCTGCTCGTCAGTTGGGCCTGGGATGGCGATGGGTTGCTGCTGATCGGCGAACAGCCCTTCACAGACGACCAGGCCACCGCAGCTGCGTTGGCAAGACTCACCAGCCGCATCGCCGAACTGGCTCGAGAGAATGCCAAGAAGAACGCGCAGCTCCAGCAGGCTTTGGAGGATCTGCAACAGGCGCAGACGATGCTGGTGCACCGCGAGAAGATGGCGGCCCTCGGTCAGATGACGGCGGGGGTGGCACACGAACTGAACACGCCCCTCGCCTACGTCAAGAACAACGTGCACCTGCTCGGTGAAGGCATCGAGGCCCTGCTCGGACTGGTCAATCTGTTCGGCGAGGACCTCGACGCGATCGAGGCTGCGCAGCCGGAGCTGTTCGAGATGATCATGGACAGGATCGAGGTCATCGACCTTCCTGCCCTCGGAGTGCGCCTGCCGGAACTGCTGGAATCCATCGACAATGGCGTCCAGCGCGCTGGCCAGTTGGTCGCCGGCTTGCGCACCTTTTCGCGAGTCGACGAGGCGGAGAACAAGACCGTTGACCTGAATGAGTCGCTGAGTTCCGTGGTTGAGGTGGTTGGGTTTCTTGCCAGGCAGACAGATACCGCGCTCACCGTGGATTGGGGCGACCTGCCGCCGGTCACCTGCTCGCCCGGCCATCTCAACCAGGCGGTGCTCAACATGCTGACAAATGCCATCCAGGCCTCCTCCCCTGGCGGAAAGGTTTCAATGTCCACCCGGCTCGCCGACCGTGAAGTGCTCATCACCATCGCCGACGACGGCCCGGGCGTTCCGGAGGGTCTGGCCGACCGCATATTCGACCCGTTCTTCACGACTCGCCCGGTCGGTGAGGGCACCGGACTGGGGCTCAGCATCGCCCATACGATCGTGGCCGCGCACGGCGGGAACATCGTCCTTGAACGTCCCGACGCTGGTGGCGCCGCTTTCGTTGTTCACCTGCCGCTAGCAGCCGGTGTCCTGCCATGACCCTGCATGGCGCCTTCGCCGCCAAGCTTGAGCAGCGGCGAAGGACCCGGGAGGGTGATCTCGGCGAGACCGGAAGCCGCGGCGAGGGCGGGCCGCTTCCCTTCGTTTTGGTCGTCGATGACGAGCCTGAGATCACCCGCACCATCGCCGACATGCTCCGTCGCGACTATCAGGTACTCACAGCCAGCTCGGCGCAGGAAGGTTTGGAGCTTCTGCGCGCCAACTCGGTGGCTGTCATCCTCACTGATCAACGCATGCCCGGCGGCACCGGTGCCGAGCTCTTGGCGCATGCGCTTGACGTGTCGCCCGAGACGACCCGGATCTTGTTCACCGGCTACTCCGACATCAGTGCAGTGATAGACGCCGTCAATGAGGGTCAGGTCTATCGCTACATGACCAAGCCGTGGCGCCCGGATGAGTTGCGGGCCGCCATCGGGCAGGGGCTCGATCGATACCGGCTGGTCCTTGAGAACCGCCGCCTGTTCGCTGAG
>JBAXOQ010000032.1:0-21803 GCA_037133175.1 Actinomycetes bacterium | reverse complement strand
GGCCAGAGTGTGAACACGGCCGATAGCCGGGTCGCGTTGTCCTTCGACCTAGCCAACACGACGGCCCTGCCGGACTATCTGCGGGCGCGGGCCATGCAGCGCCTGGCGGGCCGACTCAACGACGGCGTGCTGACCGTGGTTTGTGAGCAGGAGCGCAGCCAGCTGCGCAACCGACACATCGCCGAGGGGCGGTTGCTGCAGTTGTTGGCCGAGGCGATCGCACCGCCACTCCCGCCTAGGCGGCCGACCCGGCCGTCCCGCAGCGCCCGGGAGCGACGGGTCAGATCCAAGAAGAGTCGAGGACAGACCAAGAAGCTGCGCCGAAACCCGCCCGACGACGACCGCTGAGTCGGCCGCTGAGCCGGCCGCTGAGCCGGCCGCGGGCTCCACCCCTTCCGCAAAGCCCCCTCAAATGCGGGTTTTCCGGCCCGAATTCACGCATTTGAAGGGGCTTTGCGGCAAGCTGGGCTCCTGCGGCCCAGGGTGCTGGGACTGCGGTGTGAAGACCGATCCGTTCGAATGGATGCGACATGAAGATCAAGAACTTTGTCCCTGCACTCGTTGCGGTGGCCCCGCTGGTGGTACTGATGGCTGGTTGCGGGTCGAGCAGCGGCCCGAGTCCCTCGAGCTCAGCACCGAACCCTTCCGGCACCAGCAGCTCCGGCGGTGGCGGTGCGGACTGTGGTGTGCATGAGGTGAACGGCGTGCAGGTCCGCACCTTCTGCGGCACCGGAACCGTGTCGGTCACCACAGGTGGGAAGACGATGACCCTGAACACGGCCGAATGCTCCAACACCGCGCAGGGATTCGCCGTCAACGCCGGCACGATCGTGCTCCAGCCCAGCGATACCGCAGTACGCAAGACCACGCAGTATTTCGGCATCGCCATCGTTGGCAGTGGCGCAGTCAAGGACGGCACCTACTCTGGCATCGCTTCCGGCAACGACAGTGGGACTGCGTTGAGTACCAACGCCGCCAAGACGAAGATCACCGTTGCCGGTGGTGCTACCAACGGGTCCGTCGACGGAGTCACCCTCCAAGGCGCACCGTTGAAGGCGACCTTCAGCTGCTCCTGACCGATGATCGTCGCGGACCGATCACTGTCCGCCCTCGAAGACCGAGATCCGGTCACGACCGGAGTTCTTCGCTTCGTACAGAGCCGAGTCCGCGTTGCGTAGCAACCGGCGCGCTTCGATGCCGGGAGTCGCCAGGGCAATGCCGACACTCAGGGTGATCGTGACTTGGTCCTTGCCCAGCGGGAACGGCAGCGCGACGGCCGCTCGGACCTTCTCGGCAACCAGAATCGCCGCGGACACGTCGGTGACCTCGGGCAGAACAACCACGAACTCGTCCCCGCCTAGCCGGGCCACTTCGTCGTCGTCGCGCAACGCCGATGCGATGCGCTCGGCGGTCACCCGCAGCATGTAGTCACCGCTCGCGTGGCCGTGAGCATCGTTGATCTTCTTGAAGAAGTCCAGGTCGCAGAACAGTAGCCCCGGTACGCCGGCCGGCCGCGTGCGGCGGGCCAGGACCTCGACGATGCGTTCCTGCAGCTCGCCCCTGTTGATCAACCCGGTTAGGACGTCGTGCTCTGCCCGGTACTGCAGCTGCAGTTTCGAGGCGCGCGCAGCCGTGATGTCCTGGTATTGCGAGACGTAGAACAGCGGCATCTCGTGCTCGTCGCGGATCAATGCCAGTGAATGCTGCACCCACAGCACATCTCCGGAGGCGGTCCTTAGCCGCCCTTCGTGGACGTCGTACTCCGCGCCTCCGGCCAACAGCCTGCCGCGGGCGGCCATGTCTTCCTCGCGCCCGTCGGGGTGGAGGACGTCGAATTCGGTGTGGTCGTGCATCCAGGCCGCGTCGTGCCCCACCAGATCGCAAAGGGCGTCGTTCACCCGGACTAGTCGCCCATGTAGTCCGACAATCGCCATGCCATGGGGTGCACCGTCCATCGCTAGCCGGAACATCCGTTCGCTGCGCGCTAGCTGCTCTCGGGCCACCACCTGTTCGTGGACATCTCGGAGTCCGACCACCGCTCCATTGACCGAACCATCCGCGTCGGTGGTCGGTCGGGTGTGCAGCGACATCCACAGGAATTCGCCGTCGGCCTTGCGCAATCGCAACTCGAATGGTGCCACCTGGGCGCCGGCAAATACCTCAGTACGCCACCGGGTCAGGGCTTCCCGATCTTCGGGATGGACCACGTCGATCGCTGGGTGGCCCAACAACTGGTCGGGGTGCCATCCCAACACTGCCTCTATTGACGGCGTGACCCACTCCAGCAGAGTGTCTGCGTTCAATTGCCACACCACGTCAGATGCGTTCTCGGCCAGCATCCGGTAGCGACGCTGGCTGTTTGCCAGCGCCTGTCTGGCCAGGACTTGTTCATGCACATCGCGCAGCGACGAGACCCAGCCCACGGCCGAACCATCGGCAGCCGTTCTGGGGCGGATACTGACCGACACCCATCGATACCTGCCGTCTGCGGTGAGGGCGCGGATCTCGTTTGGGGATGCGTTGGCGACCGGCATCGACTTGCGCCACTGTGTGTCGGACTCCCGATCGTCGGGGTGGACCAATTCAGTGATGTTCATTCCGATCACGCGCTCCGGGCGCCACCCCAAGACTGTCTGCACGGACGGCGATACCCACAGCAGCACCGCGTCGACGGTGAGTTCTGCCACCACGTCGGATGCATTCTCGGCAAGCATTCGATAACGCAGTTCGCTACGTTCGAGCCCTTGCTGGGCCAGGACTTGTTCGTGGATGTCTCGCAGGGTCGAGATTCGGCCATTCGGCTGACCGTCTTCATCCATGAACTCGGTGGACACCCCAGACATCCACCGATAGTCCCCGGTAGCATCACGCACCCTGAGTTCGAAGTGAATCCCCGACCGCAGCCCACCGGAGGTGTTTCGCAACGATGCCAACGTAGGCAGATCGTCAGGATGGATCAATTCCGAGTTGTCAAGCCCGACCAGATCCGTGGGCGAATAGCCCAGAACCCGCTCGGTCGCAGGCGATATCCACGTCAGCTTCCACTCGGGGTCGCTCAGCATCACAACATCAGTGGTGTTCTCTGCCATCAGTCGGAACTGCTTCTCGCTGAGTCTGAGTGCGGCGGATTGTTCCGACAGTGCCTGCCGGACGAGAACCTCCTCATCGATGTCGCGGAATCCGACGGTTGCACCACTGAACGAGCCGTCGCCCGCGAATGCCGCCCGTACCCGGATGGACATCCAGCGATACCCGCCGTCGGCGGTCCGGACCCGGGTTTCGAAGGAGGGGATCGGTTCCCCAGCTGCAGCGGCATCCCAGTGTTCGGCCAGTGCGGGCAGGTCGTCGGGGTGAGTCAGGTCGCGTGGCAGGGCTCCCAGGAGGTGCTCAGGTGGCCATCCCAGCACGTAGTGCACAGACGGAGACACCCACCGGATGACGGAGTCAGCGTCGATTCGCCACACGATGTCCGAGGCGTTCTCGGCGAGCAATCGGTACTGATCCTCTGCCTCAGCGAGCGCGGCTGCGGCCTCGTGTCGGCGGGTGACATCGCGCCAGGTGGAGGACAGTCCGTCGCCCACCCGAACTGCGCGGATGTCGTAGTTGCGCGGGACCCCGCCGAGCAGTTCCTGGGCATACGTGAAGTCGTCCAGCACCAATGGTTCACCGCTCTGGACGACGTGTCGGTAGGTCTGGAACAGACCCGAGTCGTCGTGACCGGGCAACAGGTCCAACAAGCGGGCACCGACCAACTCCTGATAGGCCAAACCGTTGTACTTGCAGGCGGCCGCGTTGGCATCGGTGTAGACGAAATCTACGATTTGACCGAATTCGTCGCGGACCGCCTCCAGCAGGACGTGGGGGTCCAAGAGGGAGTCAACGGTCGCCCGCAACCGTGACTGTTCCCGGCTCAGAAGCTCGCGTGCCGACACCAGTTCGTGAACGTCCCGCAACCCGACTATCCGGCCGTCGACAGAGCCGACTGCATCTAAGGTTCGCCGTGTCCGACATGACATCCACCGGTAGTTGCCGTCGGCGCAACGCATCCGCATTTCCAGTGGAGGCATCGGTTTCCCAGCAAGAATCTGTCCTCGCCAGGCTCTCAGTTCCGCCTGCTCGTCGGGATGCACAAGGTCGGCCGCGACCGTTCCCAGGAGTTGCTCGGGTGTCCAGCCCAAGCCCGATTCCGTCGAGCGGGAAGTCCAGCGAATCACGCCGGCCGTGTCCAATTGCCACACCAGGTCGGTGGCGTTTTCGGCCAGCAACCGATAGTGGTTCAGCAGCAGGTTGGCGGCGGTGCGTCCGCGGTTTGTGTCGGTAACGTCGTTGAAGACGGCCACCACGCCGACCAGCGACGTTGCCGGCTCTGCTGCGGCGTCAGAGTCCGTGGGGGGGGGCGATCGGATAGGCGGACACGTCAAGCCAGCACGTTCGGCTACTGTCCAGGCCCGGGATCAAGACGCCCATCAAGAAGCCACGCACCGGTTCTCCGGTTGCCAAGGTCCGCATTGCCGGGTGTTGGTCTCCGATCAGCGGCAGGCCCTGCTCGGATACCGCGGCCCAACGGGTGTCCCTCGACGTTCGGCCCACCAACTGTGCCCAGAGCAACCCCAGCAGTGCGGTTGCCCGGTCGTTGGCCGCAGCGATGAACCCCGAGCGGTCCTGCACGACCAAACCCGCCCCGGAGTACTTGGCGGCCAGACCTCCGGCGCCAGCGACGAGGTCGGGGTCTGCACCATCGACCCAGACAAGAGCGCCCGCAGGGGTGACGGATTGCTCGCCTGGCATTGAGCCCTCCCCACGTCCTCACCGGGCGGCAAGGACGGCCCCGGTCGGCCATGCCGCAAAGCGGCGGCTCACTGAACAGCATACGCCGACCACCAGCGGGTGAGCCGACTTCGGATTTGGCGACCATCGTCTCGGGTGACGGCGGGGGTTATCCGTGCCCGTCCACGGTCCCGACGGATTGAACGGGAGTGACTGCTGCGACTAGGGTTGCCGACGTGGTTCTCACCGGCGGGCAGGGCCCCCTGTCCAATCGACGCTGGCTCAGGGACGTCGGCAGCGTGGTGGCGGTCTTCGGTATCGCAGCTTGTTTGACCCTGCTGTGGTTGGGGATGCGGTCGGTGATGGGCGTCGGCGGGACCTGTGCATCCGGCGGACCCTACGACATTGCCGTGCAGTGTCCCAAGGGCGTTGATTGGATCATGCCGGTATCGATTATCTGGGGGGTCGCGTTCGTCGGGCTGTTCCGCCTGTGCGCCCGTCCCGCTGCGCAGAAGGCGGTCGTGCTGGCGTGGACGGCGCTATTCGTCTCGCTCGGCTGGAACTTCCTGCAGGCCGGATTCCCGCAAGGTGAGGGCGGCTGGCAGGTGGAGGGGTTGCTGCTCGGAGGAATGTTCGTCGTCATGGGCGTCGTACCGCTGGTCCCGGCGGCGCCCAAGCTGATTCAGGCGGTCCGCTACGGCGAGGCGGATCCGTCGCGGTCACAGGTCCCGGCTGGCCGGGACGGACCCGACGATCGATGGCGGCGCCAGTTGTCGAACAACCTGAGCTACCTGCCGCCGTCGAGTCCGTTCGACGTACCGCCGGCGACCCCCGCGCGGTTCACTGACCCCGACTTCGTGGAGGCGTTGGATCGGCTGGCGCAGCTGCACAAGAACAACGACTTGACCGACGCCGAGTACCACGACGCAGTTCGCAAGCTGATCGGACAGGGTGGTTAGAGATGGCCAAGTGTCTGGGGCTGATCGCGGTACATGTCGTCGCTGCGGCAGCGGGTGTTGTCGCCGCGATTGAGTTGTTCGCGGCCGTTACTGGCTAGACGATATGAGCGAGGTCCCAGCCCTCACTCATATCGTCTAGGACTACCACGAGCCGACGAGAGCTGCGGAGTCGTGCTGTGCGCGACCGTTGAATCTGGTCTGGGGCCGTGGGGTTCGTTCACCCATGGCCCCAGCCCAGATCGTGACTAGTGCGCCGGACGCGCGGCCGAAGCGTGAGCGCGAGCACTCAGGTCGATCGCCTCGGTGCTTCGCGCCGCCGAGTCGATGACCAACTCGGGCAGCGGTCCGGGAGGAGGACTCGCAAGGTCGACACCGTGGATCTCTTTGACCTGGGCGACGAACCATGCGGTGAACTCATCGCTGCCCTGCCCGAAGGCCCCGAAAGCGGCGGCCGGGTTGTCGCCCTCCAACGTGACCACGACGAAGTCGCCCATCGGAGTGTGCTGCAGGAAGGTGCGCTCACGTACTCCGAGGCTGTTGCGGGATGCACGGTAGTCGGCCGATCGTGGCCCGTTGAGCTCGGCGATCAGTGCTGACCACTGCTCCGTCTTGCCGGGAACGATGGGTAGTGCCATTGCGAACATTGCCATGGTGGTCTCCTAGGTTTGTGGATATGGCGTGCGTCACATCGGTCCCACTCAAGCACGGCGAAACCCAAAGTGGAAGGCCTAAAGTCAGCAAGATTTGCAAGCTTTTGAGCCTTTACTGAGCATTCTCTACGGGCAGTGATCAAGCATGCACGCAGCGATAGATCCGGCACGATTCGGGTCGCTTCGGGTCCCTTTTCGATCCGTCGATGACTGCTGCCCGATCGGACGCCCTCAGATGGCGCAGCCCGACGATCTTGATCTAGGTCGGCGTTGGCTTCGGGCGTACACTGAATGAGCGCTGCCGACACTCGGTGTCGTTGGTCGGCGTTTCCCTTGGTTCGCTGACCGGGTCGGGGGTCGCCATGCATGGTGACCGTTCTGCATTACTCCAGGACGGGTTGGTCTGGGCCGACGCGGTACCTTCTGAGTTCATCTCTGCAGTGCATTCGGTCGCCGACTCCTTGCTGGCAGATGCACTGATCGTTCAAGATCGCTCCGGTGTGGTAGTGGCCGTCACTGCGGCGGTGGAACAGTTGGTGGAACTGGACATCGGGCAGTTGTTGGGGCACACCTCAAGCGAGTCCGGGTGGTTGGTGGCGTCTGAGAGCGGCTTGCCGTTGCCATTTGATCAACAGCCAGCGACTCGCACCCTCAAGTCTGGTGAAGCGGTGCTTGACGATCTGATCGGAATCTCGTTCCCGGGTGGCCAATCATCCCTAGGCCACACCCGGTGGCTCAACCTGCGCACCCACCCGGTCTTTGCACCGTCTGGACCTGACGTCGAGGGCGAGCCGCTGGCGTCGTTGGTCGGCGTGGTCACCGTGCTCACCGATGCGACCGACACCACTCGAGGACGAGCCGCTTCCAACGCATTGCTGAACCACTACCAAATGCTGGTGGACAACACCACCGACATGGTGATGCTGATCAGTCCGGCCTTCAAGTTGACGTGGGTATCGGCCGCGACGCGCCACGTACTTGGTTACGGCCCAGAGGAATTAGTCGGCACGAACACTGTGGACTTGGTCCACCCGGATGACCGGCCGGTGTTAGCTTCGCTGCGCGCCGCCACCGACCGGCTCGCACAAGGGGTTAAGTACGAACTGCGGGCACGCAACTCCGCCGGAGAGTACCGGTGGATGTCCGGGATCTCTCGGGTCGCGTTCGATCGAGATGGAAACGCGGTCGGCCGCATCTCGACCCTGCGTGACATCCACGAGCAGGTCTTGGCCCAGCACGCCCTGCTCGAGAGCGAATCCCGGTTTCGGATGCTGGCCGAGAATGCCACCGACGTCGTATGGCACTTGACCACCGATGGAATCATGGTGTGGGTATCTCCGTCGGTGTGCACTGTCCTGGGTTGGGAGATCGCAGACCTGTTGGGAACGGAAGCTTTCCAATTGGTGCATCCAGACGACCGGCCCGCGTTGGTCGCCTGGCGGGCCGAGATGGTCGCAGGCGCACCTGTTCGAGAAATCGAGTTGCGAATCCGGGAGAAAGCTGGCAACTACCGCTGGATGTCCTGCCAGGCGCGGGTAACGAAGGATGATGCGGGCGCGATCATCGGTCGGGTCATCGGTCTGCGCGATGTTGATGAGCAGGTGCAGACCCGACTGGCGCTGGCTACCCAGTCCGAGGCACTGGCGATCAGCGAACAGCGATTCCGGATGCTGGCCCAGAATGCGTCGGACATCGTGGTAGAGGTGGATTCCGAAGGTCTCCTGGTCTGGGTGTCGCCCTCGGTTGAGGCGGTCCTCGGCTGGCGGCCCGAGCAGGTGCTCGGCGTGAGCATCATTGAGCTCGCGCACCCGGACGACCGGAGCAAGGGTTTGCTGTGGCTGCCCGAGACGGGGTCGAACCCAGCGACACCGGCCATCGAACTGCGGGCGCTGTGCGCTGACGGCAGCTTTCGCTGGATGTCGATTCATGCGCGCGCCGTCACCGACACTGATGGCTCGATCACCGGTCGCGTTATGGGCCTGCGTGATGCTCATGGGCAGGTCCTGGCGCGCCAAGCCCTGGCAAACAGTCAGCGGCGGTACCGAATGTTGGCAGAGAACGCCAGTGACGTCGTGTGGCAGCTGGATCCTGACTTCGTGCTGCTGTGGGTCGCTCCCTCGATCCAGTCGGTATTGGGCTGGCGGGCCGACGAAGTGCTGGGCACGTCAGCGATCGATCTGGTCTACCCCGAGGACCTGGGTGCAGTTGAACCGTGGAGAGAAAACGTGCTGTCCGGAGCAGAGATGGCTCCGTTTGAGCTCCGGTTGAATACCGCCAACGGCACGTTTCGGTGGATGTCCCTGCAGACCCGACCGGTCTTCGACGCTGATGGTTCGGTCAGCGGCGCGGTTGTTGGATTGCGGGATGTCCACGAGCAGGTGCTAGCCCGGGAGCAGTTGGCGCGCAGTGAACGGATGTTCCGCCTGGCGATGGATGGTGCCCCGCAGGGGATGGCGGTCGTTGGTCTGCATGGACAGCTCATCCGAGTCAACGATGTCTTGTGCGACCTGGTGGGGCGCGACGTCGAATGGATGCATGACCACACGGAATACGACTTGATTGAACCCGACAGTCGCGAGGGTGATCTGGCGGCCCGAGACCGACTGCTCGCTGGCGATGTCGAGATCGACATTCACGAAGGGTGCCTGCTCACTTCAACCGGTGAGGTGTTGTGGGTTGAGCACTCTCTGGCGTTGGTCCGTGACGAGTACAACATGCCGTTGTTCTATGTCTCCCAATACCAGGACATCACCGTCGCGCGGGCATCACGTCAGGATCTGAAGTACCGGGCCGAACACGACACCTTGACCGGGCTGATCAACCGCGGGCAGGTGCAGGAGCGCATCGTCGATGTGCTCAGCCGACCGGCTTCGGCGGCGCAGGGCGGGCTGCCGGCGTTGCTGTTCTGCGACCTGGACTTCTTCAAGGACGTCAACGACACCCACGGCCATGCCAGTGGTGACTACGTGCTGCGAGTGACCGCAGAACGGATCGAGTCGGCCCTGCGTGAAAACGACGAGGTGGCCCGCCTGGGAGGGGACGAGTTCGTTGTCGTGCTTCCCGAGGTTGCTTCGCTGGAAGCGGCCACAGCTGTAGCCGAGAAGATTCGGGATGCGGTCGCGAAACCGCTGCTGGTGGGCAGGAGCGAGTTAGTTGTCACCATGAGCATCGGGATTGCCGCGGCCACCCCGGGAATCGAAGCGCATCGGCTGCTGCGCAATGCCGATTCGGCCCTGTACGAAGCGAAGCACAATGGTCGTGATCGAGTCGCGGTCTTCAATGAGGACCGGCGGTCCGCAAGCGGTCGTCAAGAGAAAGGGTTGACCGATGGCATCTACATCTGGCGAGCGCGGCGCCACCGTTGAGCGGAGCGCGGCAGCCGCGACAGCGGAGGTCGCAGGGGAGCCGACCGATGCAATCGTGACCGTTGAGCGTGTGGTTGTGATCGGAAGTTCGGCAGGCGGCTTAGAAGCGCTGTCGGCGCTGCTGGCGTCCCTGTCGCCGAAGTCACCAGTGGCCTACGTGGTGGCTCAGCACATGTCGCCGGACCACGACAGTCAGCTGGTGTCGTTGCTGTCCCGAGCCACTTCGATGCATGTGCGGGTCGCCACAGATGGGGCACCGCTGCTGGCTGGATCCGTGATGGTGGCACCGCCCAACACCGATTTGCACGTGCACGCCAATTCGCTCGGGCTGTCGGTACCGGGTGCGCCTTCGGGTCCCAAACCGAGTATCGATGTGGCGATGCGATCGGCCGCGCAGTCGTGGGGCGAACGGGCCGTTGGCATCGTCCTGTCCGGTACCGGGATCGACGGCTCTGCGGGGTTACGGACCATCCGGGACAAGGGCGGTTTGACGATCGCCCAGCAGCCGGAGTCCGCGCAATTCGACGCCATGCCGCGAGCGGCCATCGCCACCGGCGCCGTCGACTTGATTCTGGCACCCGGGGAAGTTGGTGCGGCGTTGGCCCGCACTCCCGTGGTGCTGAATTCGGCCGGCACGGCTGCGGACGTAGTCCAGGCCGCAGACCAGCATGCACCGATACCGGGCGGGGACGACGCCGTCGCTGACATCATTGTGGCCCTGCACTACTCAACGGGTTTGGACTTCTCGGACTATAAACGAAGCACATTGGAGCGGCAGATCGGTCGGCGCCAAGTCCTCGTCGAGGTGCCTGATCCGGCAACCTACTGCGCGCTCATAGGCAAGGGCGGCGACGAGGCTGCTGCTCTTGCTCGATCACTACTGGTCACGGTCACGTCCTTCTTCCGTGACCCGCTGGCGTGGGAAGCTCTGACCGAAGTTCTGCGCGCGTCCTGGCTGGGCCGAGATGCGCGCCGACAAATACGGGTCTGGGTGCCAGGGTGCGCCACAGGTGAAGAGGCGTACACGGTTGCGATGATCGCTGCCGACGTGCTGGGCGCTGGAGCGGACCTCGCGGATCGGCTCAAGGTCTTTGCCACCGACCTGTCTGATTCCGCGTTGGACATCGCTCGACGCGGCCACTATTCCGACGATGCGACCGCAACTATCCCGCCACGCCTGCGCGAGCATTGGATGCGCCGCGGTACAAACGACTGGGAGGTGCTGCCGGCGCTGCGGGACGCGGTCATCTTCGCCCGTCACAACGTGGCTCAGGACCCGCCCTTCCCGCGGATCGACCTGGTGTCACTGCGCAATACCTTGATCTACTTCAACCAGCCGTTGCAGGCGCGGGTGCTGGGTTTCTGTCAATTCGCTCTCGCTCCCGGTGGTCTGCTCTTCCTTGGTGAGTCCGAACGGCCGAGCGGTCCGGCGGGCTTGTTCGATGTGCTCGACGACCAACACCGCATCTATCGACGCTCTGTCAACGTCTTCCCCGCGCCGCTCCCGGTTCCGGTGCCGGAGAGCATCCCGATCCTCAGACGCGGCAGGCTGGCGCCGTTGTCCGATGACCGTGTGGTGCTGCGGGACGCGCTGGTCGATCAGTTCACACCACCGGCTCTGGTGGTGGATGCCAACGATGACGTCATCGAGGTCGTCGGCGATGTGTCGCCGTGGTGTTGGGTGGCACCGGGGGAACCGAGCGCTCACGTGGTCGCGTTGCTGCGGGCTGAGTTGCGGGCCGCCGTCCAGAGCCTGCTGATCCGAGCTCGTCACGGTGGTGCTGAACAAGGCGTGCGGACCCTCATGGCCGACGACGGCAGCGCCCGGCTGGAGGTGCGCCGGATCGGTCCGGCGGACTCCGACTGGGTGTTGCTGACCTTCACCCCGGTCGAAGTTGAGGTGGCCACTCGGGTTCGCTCCGAACCTCGGGACGAGGACGGCGACGGAGAACTTGCGCTGGTCAGGCAGGAACTGGACTACACACGGTCAGCGCTGCAGTCCACAGTCGAGGACTTGTCGGCGTCCAATGAGGAATTGCGCGCTATGAACGAGGAGTTGCAGGCCTCGGCCGAGGAGTTGCAGGCCTCCACCGAGGAGGTTCAGGCGACCAACGAGGAGTTGCAGGCGACCAACGAGGAATTGTCCACCCTGAACCAGGAACTGCGAGTCCGAGGTACAGACCTGGCCACCATCAACGCCCGGCTGGAGAGCATCCAGGGTTCACTGATCAGCGGCATGGTGGTGGTGGACCGGAAGTTGTGCGTCACCCAGTTCACGCCGTTGGCGGTGCGGCTGTTTGTGCTCATCAGCGATGATCTGGGCAGACCGCTCAATGCCATTGCCACGACGGTCCCGGTGCCCGACCTGGAGCGTCACCTGCGGGACAGCATGGACCGGGGGACCCGGTCGATGCTGGAACTCTCCGGTGGGTCCAAGGACTTCCTCGTGCAGTTCCAGCCGTATGTGCAAGGTGGTCCGGTCTCCTCCGGAGCCATCGTCGTGGTCACCGATGTCACCGAGCTGATGACTGCTCGCCGCGAGGCCCAGCGAGCGCTGGTCGATCTGGCGGTGGTCACCGATTCACTGCGCGAAGTCGTCTGGCAGCGTGACCACAACGGTCGGCTGCTGTTCATCAACGCAGCGGTCGAGCGGGTGTACGGGTTCGATCGTGAGGCGGTCGTGGCCGACCCGAGGTTGCTGGTCGCTGCGGTGCACCCGGATGACCGGGACCGATTGGATTTGGCAGCGGCTGCCGCGACTGCGGCTGACCGGCAGGATCTGCAGTACCGGATCGTCCGTACCGACGGTGAGGTCCGTTGGGTGCAGGAGTCCAGCCTCGCGGTGGCTGCGTACGGTGGCCGACCGGACAGCGTTGTCACGACCCTGCTCGACATCACCCAGCTGCGCGAGGTAACCGGCGAGCTGGCGTCGCGGGTTCGGTTCGACCAACAGACCGGTACCCTCACTCGCGGCCATTTCCGAGAGGACCTAGCAACGGCACTGGCTCTTGTGCGCCACGCAACGCGGACGTTGGCTGTGCTGTGGCTGAACATCGATGACTTCAAAGCCATCAACGGCCACCACGGTCACCGGGCCGGAGACACCGTGTTGCTGGAAGTGGCGAGCAGGATGCAGCGGGTCGCTCGACGCCCGGAGTCGGTGGGGCGTCTGGGGGGCGATGAGTTCGCCATGTTGCTCAGGGGGGCGAGCTCGGCCGAGGCGGTCGAGTCTGTCGCTCGTGAGTTGATGGATGTCATTCGGGCGCCGATCCTCACGGAGGAAGGGCCGCTGTTCGTTACCGCTTCGGTTGGCATCGCCGTGGGACCGGCCGACGGTGGTGACGCCGACGCCCTGTTGCATAGTGCAGATACTGCGATGTATGTGGCCAAGGCCGCCGGCCGGGACACGTTCACTTTCTTCCAGGCGAGCATGAACAAGGCCGCTGAACAGCGTTCCGTCGCGCGCGAGCAACTCGCGGCGGCGATCCGCTCACGGGAGTTCGTGCTGCATTACCAGCCGATCGTCGATCTGGTGACCGGCAAGCTCGTGATGGCCGAAGCGCTTGTGCGCTGGAACCGTGACGGCGCGGTCGTGGCCGCAGGGGACTTCATCGAGATCGCCCAGGATGCCGGGCTACTGCGGGCCCTCGGGAGGATCGTGTTCGACCTGCTGGAGGCTGATCTGGTTCGGATCGATGCGTCCGCCGAGTTGAGCGGATTGCGGGTCGCTGTCAATGTTTCTCCGGATGAGCTTGAGGAACGGGACCTGATCAGTCGACTGCTGAAGTGGAATCCGTCAGGGGGATTTGAGCGACTCGTGTTCGAGATTACCGAATCCGCGGTGCTGTCCAAAGGCGAGCGGGCCGCCGAAGCGCTGACCCTGATCCGGCGCCTCGGCGGGACCATCGCCATCGACGACTACGGCACTGGTTTCTCGAACATGCGTCGGCTCGATCAACTCCAACCGAACATCCTGAAGGTCGACCGGTCGCTGCTGGTGGACGCCGAAGCTGGATCCCGCTCGCGCGAGATCCTCAACTCAGCGATCCAACTTGGCCATGCCTTGGAATCCCAGGTGGTCATTGAAGGTATCGAGACGAAGGACGAGTTGGCGGCCGCTGTAGCGCTCCATGCCGACTACGGCCAGGGCTACCTGCTGGCCCGGCCGATGCCGCTGGCGGATCTGCTTGCCTGGGAACCGTCCGCCTAGGACCCAGGCTCCTAGCCGCGCTGACGTGGCAGCCGCCGCAGCGCTCGCTGGACCGCCGACTTAGTGGGGCGCATGGGGTGTGCGTCCGGCGCGCGCAGGTCAACCACGACTGGGCCCGCCGGATCGGCGAGCCTGGACAGGATCGAGGCGATTCGCCTCGCCGTGAAGAATTCGTCTGCTCCGGCGAGGTCCACCAGCAGTTCGGCAACTCGTCCGTTGGCGATTTGGCTCAGCATTGGCTGCAGGTCCCGGGGGTCCGTGGCGTCGCCTGCCGGCTGGTCGAGCCACGTCCGCCATTCGGCATTGTCGCCGAGTGTGCTGACGAGCTGCTCGTTCTGCGTGCGGAAGTAGCTGCGTATCTGGTCACCCAGGGTCGGTTTGATCTTGATTGAGGGTCCAGGTGCAAGTTCGCCGAGGATCGGCGCCATCACACCGAGGAACAGGTGCCGCATCTGCCACCTCGGCATGCCGGCCTGGGCCGCCTCCGTCCGGAGCGCGGCATTGATCGCGAGCAGGAACGCAGCTGCTTCGACGCTGAGACCGGCATTGACGCGCTTCCCCGTCGGTTGCCGAGTGCCCAGATCCGGTGGCAGGCCGACGGTCGCTATGAAGTCGTCCAGCAGCAACTTGGAGTTGGCCTTGTAGGCCTCCAGGTAGGGACGGACCCGCACGTTGTCGGGGCCGAGTCGGCGCATCCATCGCTGGCAGAGCTCGCCGTGCTCCAGTTGGACCATCCGTCGCTCACAGTAGGTCCACGACAGCCCCGAGGCAACGCCCTCCTTCACGTGCTGCGAGTACATGCTCGGCACCAGGAAGTCCTGCCGACGCAGATATACCACTGCTGTGATCTTGGTGAAGTATTCCGCCAGATAGTCGAGGAAGGCTCCGACCGATTCGTCCGAAACGACCCGTGACCCGGCCGATTCGCTGGAGATGATCCAGCGCTGTGAGGGCTCCAGCCTGGATTGGATCTGCTCGCCGAGGCTGACCGCCAGCGCCTGCGCTCCGGCCTGATCCATGGCGCCGAATGCATGGTGGTCCGGCGATTTTCGGTCGTCAGTGAACGGCAGAACCAGCGGGTACTTGTTCAGCTGATCGATGAAATCCGGCTGCCACCAGCCTGCTTGCCGCAAGGTATCGGTGTTGTCCATCAGGACCTGTTGCAGGAATGACGTACCGGTCTTCCTGGTGCCGATGTGCAGCATCAATTCGGTCACAGTGTCATCACCAATCATTCGCAGTCGTGCGGCGAGTCCTATCGACGGTCAGCTTGACGCGCAACCAGGGGGCATCACCGAGGGTACCGATGGTGTCGAGGGTATCGGGACTGCGAGGAGTTCAAGGCCGACGGGGGTTCCGTGGTGAGTGTCCGCGCACCCTTTGGGCATTGCCGGGCTCGGCAGGCTCAGGACACCTCGGGCAGTTCGCGTCGGTGGGTGATGTTCGCTCCCCGTCCCGCGGGTAGGTGCCAGGGCACAACCGTGCGATCGTGCTCGGGCAGGTCCCGCAAGAGTGCGTCCAGCGGAGTCGGACGGCCGAATCGGTAGCCCTGCAGGTAGTCGATTCCCAGGCCGATCACCACATCGGCTTCCTCCGCACGCTCGATCCCCTCGGCAAGGACCGCACAGTTCAGGCTCCGGGCGACGTTGACGGCGGCGGACAGGAACGCAAGACCGCCGTCGGTCTGATTGCCGGCCCGCACCACGATGCTGCGGTCGATCTTGAGCAGGTGGGGTCGAGTGTCAGCCAGGAACGCGAAGTTCGAGAATCCCGAGCCGAAGTCGTCGATCGCGATCCGGTAGCCGGCGGCTTGCAGCCGGCTGAGGTTAGCGCGCGCCTTCGAACGCGGGCCGAGTTCGATCGACTCGGTGATCTCCACAATCAGTGCCGATGAGCGCTCGGCCAGTGGTCCCCGGCATAGCAAGTCGACGATGGTGTCGTCGGCGAGTTCCGGGACGGACAAGTTGAAGGTAACGAATCCCCCGGTCGGCAACCGGTCAAGGATCGGGCCGATTCCGTCCGCGAGCTTGCGGGCGACAATCCGGCCGATGCTGACGATCTGGCCGGTGCGTTCAGCCAATCCGATGAACCGTCCCGCGGCGAGCCGCTCGCCGTCGGTACACCACCGCACCAACGCCTCGACCCCGATGACCTGCTGGCCGTGCGGTAGCACGATGGGCTGGTAGTCCAGATCGAACTCGCTATTTTGGATGCTGCGGTTGAGCTGTTGGCGCAGCAGCGCCTGACCGATGTCCGCCTCGCCAATGTCCTCGTTGAACCATTGGAACTGGTCACCGCCGGAACCGCGGGCCGACCGCATCGCCAGGTCCGCGAACTGCAGCAATTTGTTGGTTGTCTGCGCCTGTCCAGGAATCGACGCGATGCCGATCGAGCAAGTCACCCAGGTGGTGACCCCCGACAGGGTGATTGATTCGCGGGCCACCCGGAGCACGTTATCGGCGACACCGATGGCTACGTCCCGGTGCTGCTCGGCGGGCACGCCGCGACGACTGGACACGACGATGCCGAACTCGCTATTCCCGAGCCTGCCCAGACGTCCGACATCGAGCACCGCCTTCTCGAAGCGGGCGGCCAACACTCGCAGCGCCTCGTCACCTTGCTGGTGTCCGATGGCTGTTGTCACCGCCTCGAAACCGTCGATGCTGATCCACAGCAGGGCGCAGTCGCGGTCCTGATGCCTGTCGTCGGTGATGCTGTTGGTCAGACTCAACCGACTCGCCGTGCCTGTCAACTCGTCCCGGGTGGCAGCGGTGTTGGTTGCCACGGAGATTCGGGTGATGTTGCCCAGCAGCACAATCAGCAGAATCGAGGCGCTGACGATAGTGAAAACCGAGTTGTAGTACGACCCGAGGGACCACGGTTGGGTCAAGATCCCAACGATGGCGTGACCGAGGATGATCAGCAGAATCGCCGCCAGCCAGCGGTGGATCATCGTCTGGCAGCGCAACGCCAAGATGACCGCCACCGCCGTCAGCACGACCGCATAGGGCAGCCACAGCGCGCTGACGGCGATGTTGAACGGCGTGTAGGTGCCGTCGGGTTCGATCAGCGTTGGCAGGTAAGGCACCGCCCAGGTCGAGAAAGCGATGCTGGCCGAAGCGAGCAGGCAGACAATCGCCACGCGCGGGGTCAAGCCGCCCCGCAGGCGAGGTTGGTGATCTCCGTTGAACACGGCTGGGCGCAGTAGCCAGGCGCTGTAGACCATGCCTACCGGGACGAACCACACCCACAGATAGACGAGGCAGGACGCGCTCTGGTCGGTTCCCATCAGCGGTGCACCTGCCCGGAACGCTCCCACCCGGAACAACGGGTCGGCCACGTTCAGGATGGCGATGTACAGGTAGCCCCCGGCCAGCCAGGCGTAGCCGCGTTGCTGGGTCGTGCGGGCCTGTCCGTAGAAGAGCACCGAAGAGATGCCGGTGATGACTGCGAACAGCAGAGACCGACAGACCGGCACCCAGGTGACGGCTTGCAGCGGTGTATTGGCGACGGTGACCAGGGACGCAGTGACGATGGCGTACCCGATGAGCCCGATGCCGATCCAGATCTTGGCCCGGTCGGACACGGGTCGGCGCTGGTTCAACGTGAACAGGGCTGCTCCCACGCTCACTCCTTACAGTTGGCTTGGACCTTAGTCTCCATGATCCGTTGGTTGTCCGACCCCCACAAGTCACCTGTGCGGGGGACAAGAACCGCGCAAACCCCCTCAATATGCGGGTTTTCGGGCGGTAAAACCCGCATATGGAGGGGGTTTGCGGCAGACGTCAAGCCCGGGATGAGCCGAGTGGCACCCCGTCGCTCTACGATCACGGGGTGAGCACCTCAGAATCGGCCTCGCACGCCGAGCAGCCAGAGCAGTTGTCCGACGAGGAGGCCAAGGCCCATCTCGGTGTCAGCTCCGGTGGAATCGACCGCAAGAAGACCATCATCGGCGCGATCATCGGGATCGCCTTTCTGGTGCTGGTCTTCTCGAAGGTCATCCCCCAGGTCGGCGACTACAGTCAGGCGCTGGAATACATCCAGAAGATGACCCCGCTGGCTTTGGTGATGCTGGTGGTCGTCACGCTCGTCTACTTGTGGGTCTACGGCTGGCCGTTCGTAGCGGCGGTTCCCGGCCTGTCCTACAAGAACGGTTTCATCGTCAACCAATCCGCCTTCGCGGTGTCCAACGGCGTGCCCGCGGGCGGAGCCTTTGGCCTTGGTCTGCAATACGCACAGCTCACGTCGTACCGGGCAACCCCGACCGCCACCACGGCCGGCATCGGCGCGACCGGCGTGTGGAGCGTGTTCATCACGCTGTTCCTGCCGGTGACGGGTGTGGTTGCCCTGTCGATCGGCGGGGAGGATGCGGGCAGCTACGTCAAGGCCGCGGTGATCGGGCTGCTGGTCCTGATCGCAGTGATCGTTCTCTTCGCACTGATCCTGCGGTCGGAGGCCAGCGCGGTGAGGATCGGCAGGATCGCCGACAAGGTGGCGAACTGGGGCATCCACCTGTTCAAGAAGGACGTCACGCTTGATCTCACCACCCAGATCCTGCGGCTGCGTGGGGACATCGTCGACCTCGTCAAGCGTCGTTGGCACGTCATCACGGTCGCCCAGATTGCTGTCTCGTGGGCTCAGTTTGCGATCCTTTACACCGCACTGGTGGGGCTGTCCGCCAGTGAGAGCACCACCACGCCGCTGCTGGTCGCCTACGGATGCTGGGCGATTTCGCAGCTCGGCATCATGATTCCAATCACCCCAGGCGGGTTGGGCACGGTCGATGCCGCGCTGATCGCCCTGCTGACCGCCAATGGTGTCGACGGTGGCATCGCGACGGCGGCGGATCTGGTGTGGCGGGCATCGTCTTACATTCCGCAGATGCTGGTCGGCTTGGTGTCCATCTTCTACTGGCGCTGGGACATCAAACACCGCGACAAGAAGGAAGCGGCACAGGCGGCCGCTGCGTAGGCGGGTATTCCTGCTGGTTGTTGCTGCGGTTTCGGGCTACTGACCGACGGCCGCCGGATCCAGTCTCGGCGTGTCGACGTCATCGGCCGCCCGGTCGGGTCGCTGCTTTCGGGCGACTCGCTCAGCCACCAGGCCGGCCACCGCGAAGCAGGCGATCGTCGGGATCGCCCAGATCGGCGAAGGACCCAGCGCTGCCACGACGAAGACGACGGCGCCGAGTAGAGCAGTAGCCACAGATCGGCCAACGCCGCTGTTCAGCGGCACCGGGATTTGCTCCCCAAGGTCGCGGCTGGCATCCAAGGCCAGGTTCACGGTCAGCGACGCCGACGCTCCGCCCACCAGAGCGAACACCCCGGCCAGCAGACCGCCGACCCACCCCGGAACGTAGGCGACGAACGTCTCCAATTGCACGCTGGGAACCTGGAATCCGCCACCGGTGAGCATCAGCAACCCGAACAGCGCGACGAAGGTGCACGCTGCCATGACGACCACCGCGATGATGTACGACTTGCGGTTGGTCGCAGCCGCATTTCGAAGGGCCGGATTGTCCGCGCTGGCCACGATCATGGCGATCGGGAAGATGACGAACGCGAAAATGGTCGGCGAGGCCAGGGTGATGCTTGGATCGGTCAGGCCGGTCGTCGAGCCGGCGAAGAAGCCGCCGAGTGCCAGCAGCACCGCGCCGACGACGAACACGATCAACCCGAGTCGTGCTTGTCCGGCCCGGCCGCGTCCGCCGAAGCCAGCCACGATGCCGGTGATTGTCAGGATGAGGGCTACCACGTAGGAGTTCAGCGTGGTGAAAGACGCGATCATGTTCGCGAACCACGCCAACACCATCCCTCCCAGACCGAGCAGCACCACCATCGACGCGAACCAGCCCAGCGCGGTCGATGCTGGTGCTCGCCTCGCCAGGTGTGTGTCGATCGAAGTACCCGGCAGGATCGCCGCAAGTCCGGCCAGGATGATCGTGACGGCCAGCACTCCGAGGGCGGCGAGGTTGAACCCGGCGCTCATCCCGGCGGCACCCGAAAGCACCATCAGCGGCAGCAGGGCGAGGCAGATCTCGGTGACGCTCTCCCACCGACTCCGGGGTGCCCGACCCAGCAGACCGAAGGCGACGACCAAAGTGAGCACTGCGGCGACTGCGGCGACTGCGGTCACTGTGACCTCCCCGAGCAGGTGTTGGGCGCCGGTTGGCCGGCCATCCGGGCGTTGAGCCAATCGATCACGTCGGTTTGGGCAGTCCACAGCAGTGAGTTGTGGTCATCGTCCGGATAGATCTTCAAGTCGGCGGTGACGCCTTCGCGGCAGACGGTACGGAAGGTGGCCAACGTGAACTCAGGAACGATGCTGGTGTCTTGCATGCCCTGGGTGAACAGCACTGGTGTCGGCGTGTAACTGTCCGGGACGAACGAGTTGGCGACCCGCAGGAATGACGCCGGGATGTCGGATTTGATGTAGGCGTCCAGTGGTTTGGTGAAGCGTTCCCGCAGCGGTGGTCCGCACAGCGATTCGGTCAAGGGCAGCGTTGCGATCCCCTCGGGGGTGAGCAGTTCAGCCACGTTGACCTTGTCGGGAAGGGTCTTCGACCATGACTCTGCTAGGAAGGAGACGTACTCGGCCCGGAACGCTGCGGAGCTTCCCGTCGTATTGCCAACCAGGGTCTTCACTACCAGCGGCAGGCCTACGATGATTCCGGGTGCCTGCGACACGATCCCGCGGAACGCCAGTTCAGGGGCATATGCCGGCGCGAATTGTGCAGCCGCCAGCGACGCTTGCCCGCCCTGCGAATGCCCGATCAGCCCGAGGGTGTTGCCGTTGACGCGGTCGGTGAACTGGTTGATCGCGGCCCGCACGGCGTCCAAGTCGTTGAGGGCCTCCGCCTCGGCCACCAGATACGACGGAGTGCCGGGAGCGCCCATGTTCTGATAGTCAGTCGCCATCACGGCGTAGCCGGCGTCCACTAGCGGTTTGATCTCGGGAACCCAGAACTGGTTGCCGGTCATTCCAGAGGTGAACGGCGCCTGCGAGACACCGCACACGGTGGCCAAACCGGTCGTCCCGTGTGAGAAGCCGATCAGTGGCCGGCCCAATGGCGGAGCCGGGTTGGTGCGGTCGAAGAAGGCGCCGGTGACGGCGACCGGCGAACCATCGATCTTCGTTGACATGTACATCAGCCGGAACGCCACCACCCCGGGCGGAGCGTCGACGATGGGTTCGACCTTCAGCACCGAGCCCGGTTGCACTTTGGGTAGCGGATTCGGCGGGGTGTAGAACGCGCTCAGCGGAGCCTGCTTGTCGGATGCGTAGGCCGGGTAGGTGATTAGCGCATGGGAGGCGCCCGGAACGTCCTGAACGGGTTGCCACGCGGTCGCAGACAGCAGACCGGCGAACACCAGTCCAAGAACAAGCGAACTCAGGAGGGCCGAGAAGCGGTATCTGGAGGACATGGGATCAGCTGACCTCGTTTTCCAGACCGCAGATGCGGGTTGGAGGGGGTAGTTGTCGGAGTGTGGTTAACGGAGGCTATCGACGCCGATCCCGCGTTGCAACCGAAGCAGGGAGCGATCGCAGGCACGGTAGGGACAGCAGAGCCGGGAAATGTGGCTGCCGCTGGGCGAAGCTACTGCCAGAAGGCCGGAACAGTGTTTCGGGCGCCGGCGATGTTCGCGCACGTCGTGTCGTGGATGTTGAAGGTGCCGTCGCGCAATACCCGAGCCAGCACCGAGGTTCCCCTTGCCGGGCGGCAGCACTGGGCGATCCGGTAGGGGATGCCCTCGCCGCCGACGACGCGTATGGTCCGTGCCGAACTACCGTCCAACTCTTGTGGCGACGGCGGAGTTCCGGGCAGGTGCTTCCTCGGTGTCGGGCGCTGTTC